>DRQV01000110.1 GCA_011371325.1 Thioploca sp. | reverse complement strand
ATAAACGCCTTTGCATATTATCATTGCCCTCTCGCAATCTACCAACTTCTTCGCTCAAATGCTGATTTTCTTGTTCTAATTGAGCTAGTTTTTCTTTTAATATATCTACTTGATCGGTAGCACTTTTTAATTCAGAAATTTTACTATCAAGATCAACTTTTAAAGACTTATTTTCCCGTTTTAAGCCTCCAATAAATTTATTAGCAATAGTCAATTCGTCATTAACTATTTCAATTTTATTCAAAGTTTCTTGACGTTGGTAAATAATTTCGTTTTTATACTGTTGATAGCGGGCTTTTATTAACTCTATTTCTTGCTGGGCAATATCTTGTGATGCATCCCAAATAATTTGTATAGCATCTTTACCGAGGTTTTCTATTTCTTCAGGTACTTGTTGAGGATTATCTTCAATTAGAGATAAATTAACTTGTATAGACATAATTTTATTTGTAATAGTAATGATTTTTACTGTACATTATAAACATATTATTAAGTTATCAGATTATAAAATATGTTATATTTAATACTATTTTTAATTAAGGAGTTAAAATATGTTAAAACACAGTTTATTAGGATTATATTTAATAAGTTTATCAACTTGGGCTTTACAACCTCATGATATTCCATCGCCATTACAACCTTGGATTAATTGGGTAACAAGCGATATATCAGACTGTCCAGTTTATTATAATCAATTAAATAAGCAATTGGCAATTTGTTTTTGGCCATCAAATTTGATTTTAGATGTTAAATCTAAACAAGCTCAGTTTAATCAACAATGGCAGATTTATAAAGATGGTTGGATAAAACTACCTGGTGATGCTAAACATTGGCCACAAAATGTCAAAATAAATGGTAAAGAGGCAATAGTGGCAGATCGTAATGATATGCCTAGTTTATTTGTAACAAAAGGTAAAATTAATATTCAAGGCCAGTTTGATTGGCAACATAGACCAGAATATTTACCAATTCCAATTAATACTGGTTTAATCACTTTAACTATTAATAATTCTCCTATAACTATACCACAATTTGATGCTAAAGGACGTTTATGGTTAAGTCAGACTGGTACTTATTCTGGCAATATATCTGAAGAAAATCGTTTAGATTTAAGAGTTTATAGACATATAATTGATGGTATTCCACTTAAAATTAATACCCGCATAGAATTGGATGTATCAGGTCGGCATCGGGAAATTATATTAGGACCAATTATATTAAAACAACAACAAGCTATGTTTTTAAATAGTCCGTTACCAACTAGATTAGAAACTGATGGCCATTTAAGAGTTCAAGTACGTCCTGGGTCTTGGATATTGAACTTACAAACTCGGCAACTTGGTATGGTCGATAAAATTACTTTGACTCCAGCTAAATCTCAATGGGTTGATACAGAAATATGGACTTTTGAATCTAAAAGGGATTTACGGTTAGTAGAAATAGCGGGAGTAACAGCTATTGACCCTCAACAGACTTCATTACCTACAGAATGGCGTAAATTCCCAGCTTATAAAGTACAAAGTGGTGATACTTTACAATTTATTGAAAAACGACGTGGTGACCCTGACCCAGTTCCTGATCAATTAACTTTAAAACGTAATTTTTGGTTAGATTTTGATGGAAAAGGTTATAGTGTTCAAGATTATATTAGTGGCACAATGACTCGTGGTTGGCGATTAGAAATGAATGAACCAGCAATATTGGGAAGAGTAGCAGTTAATGGTGAAGATCAATTTATTACTCGTTTGGATAAAAATAGTAATACTGGCGTAGAAGTGCGACGCGGTCAAATTGATTTAGTTGCCGATAGTCGTTTAGAAGATAATTTAAGCCAAGTGCCAGCTGTTGGTTGGAATCATGATTTTCAAAAAGTTAGTGCTGTTTTACATTTACCACCTGGTTGGAAATTATGGAATGCTACTGGAGTGGATAATATTCCAGAAACTTGGTTAAAACGTTGGACATTGCTAGATTTATTTATTGTATTAATAATGGCAGTAGCAATAAGTAAACTATGGCATTGGCGATGGGGAATATTGGCTTTAGTAACTATGGTATTAATTTATCATGAAACTAATGCTCCACATTGGGTTTGGTTACACATCATTGTTTCTTTAGCTTTATTAAAAGTATTGCCAAGCTTGGGTAATTTTACTCGCTTTATTCGTCTATATCGTGATATTAGTTTAATTGGTTTATTAATTATTGTATTGCCATTTATGATGCAACAAGTGCGACAAAGTATTTATCCACAATTAGAACGGCCTCATACTAATTTAGAAAAAAATTCATATTCTTCACATACAAGTAATATTGCTGGTTTGGTACGACAAGAAGTGGAAATGGCATATGAACCAATGTTAGAAGATGATTATTATCCTAAATCATATTCTAAACAAGAATCTCGAAAAAAATTATTGCAAATTGATCCTAATGCTCAAGTTCAAACTGGTCCTGGATTACCGCAGTGGGAATGGCAGGATATTAATATGCGTTGGAGCGGCCCGGTTCAAGAAAATCAATCCATACAATTATGGTTGTTGTCTCCAACTATCAATAGTACTTTAGGGGTAATACGAGTGATATTATTAACTTTATTAACAGTCTTTTTTTTATGGGCAGCCTGGGGATTAAAATTTAACTTTAATTTTAAAGGATTTGGTAAAATGGCCATTTTTAGTATAGGTTTATTCTTACTTTTACCAATTACTAGTTACGCTGATGATATGAATAATTTATTAAATGGTACTGAAGAAAGTACTGAAGAGGAAGAAGATAATGAAATGAATGAATTATTTGAAAAACCTAATGTTGTTATAGGTGAACTAGATAAATTAGATAATAGAAATCGCTTAGTTATAAATAATTTTCCACCTCAAAATATGCTAGATGAATTACAAAAACGTTTAGCAGAACCTCCAAAATGTTTACCTTATTGTGCTAGTTTGCCACGTTTATCGATAGAATTACAACCAGCTCAATTACATATTCGGATGGAACTCCATAGTTTGGCAAATGTTGCTATTCCATTACCGGGTACGGCTAAACAATGGTTACCAGAACAAGTTTGGATAAATGGTAAATCAGCTCAAAGCTTATTAAGGGATAATAATGGTCAATTATGGCTAGATGTTAAACAAGGTATCCATCAAATTCAAATAACTGGAACTTTACCAAAACGTAATATAATTCAATTACCTTTACCATTAAGACCTCATTTAGTTACCGTAACAACTAATAATGGTTGGCGGATTGAAGGCTTGCATGAAAATGGGATTGTTGATAAGCAATTACAATTTACTCGGGAACAAGATGATATTTTGGCTGAATTAGAAATGGGAGAATTACCACCATTTGTGCAAATTGAACGAACTTTATTATTGGGTTTAGATTGGCATATATTAACTCGAGTCATTCGCCAAACTGCATTAGGTAGTGCGATTGTGTTGGAAATTCCATTATTAGATGGTGAATCGGTAACTAGTGAAAAAATTCGAGTTGTTGATGGTAAGGCCTTGATTAATTTATCTCCCAAACAACAGGAAATTAGTTGGAGTTCCATATTTGATAAACAAAATGATATAACATTGACTGCTATAGATAATATTTTTAGCAATGAAGTGTGGCGATTGGATGCAAGTGCAATATGGCATGTGGAAATTGAAGGAATTCCAGTAATTCAACATCAAAATGCCGGACGTTGGTTACCAGAATGGCGACCTTGGCCAAATGAAAAAATTACTTTACATCTTACTCGACCAGAAGGTGTAAGTGGACAAATAGTAACTATTGATCGTAGTGAATTGGTGATAAAACCAGGCCAACGTACTACTGATAGCATTTTATCGTTAAATTTACGGAGTAGTCGTGGAATGCAACATAAGTTAGTTTTGCCAAATGATGCTAACTTACAATTAGTTAAAATTAACGATGTAATACAACCAGTTCGTCAAGATGGAAAGATAGTGATTGTACCAATTAATCCTGGTGTCCAAAAAATTGAATTACAGTTTCAACAACCTACTGGCATGATGAATAGTTTTACAACTCCACAAGTCCAACTAGGTATAGATAGTGTTAACACTAATATTAAGCTTAATATGCCCAGTGAAAGATGGATATTATTTACTGGTGGTGGTTTAGTAGGGCCTGCAGTGATGATTTGGGGATTTTTAATTGTAATAGCTCTTACAGCATTTGGATTGGGTAAAGTTACCTTAACTCCATTAAATAGCTTGCATTGGTTACTATTAGGAATCGTACTAAGTCAAGTAAATATTGCAGCATTATTAATCGTAGTAAGTTGGTTTATGGCTTTGGGTTTACGCCAAAAAATGTCTATCGAAAATACCGTAGAATGGAAATTTAACTTGAGTCAAATAGGTTTAGTTTTTTTAACTTTAACCACAGTAGGTATCATGTTAGCAGCGATTGAACAAGGTTTACTAGGTCATCCAGATATGCACATTGCTGGTAATGGTTCTAACGCTTATTCTTTGTTATGGTATGAGGATCGAACAAATGGAACTTTGCCACAAGTATGGGTATTTTCCTTATCTATGTGGGTCTATCGAGTTGCTATGCTGTTATGGGCTTTATGGCTATCTTTTGCATTAGTACGTTGGTTCCATTGGGGTTGGGAATGTTTCAGTAGCGATGGATTATGGAAAAAAAGTAATAAAAAATTTCGGTTTAGAGAATCTGCTCCGATGAAAAAAACTTGATATTTTAATATATTTACGTTTAAAAAAGAACCAATAGCATCTTCCGATTAATTATACTTAAGTAAGCCCAAATTTTATAGTAGGTCGGATTATTTAATCAGACCTACTTTTAGCAATTAATAATTAGAATTTATGACGCAATCCAATAGAAACACCGGTAGTATCACCATCAATATCAGAACCCATACTCTCGCCATGTCCCGTACCACCTAAACCAAGTCCTTTATCCGATTGAGCGTACTGTAAATAGACTTCAGTATTTTTGCCTAATTTATGATCATAGCCAGCAGCCATTAATGTTGGATTATTTTCTTCACCAGCATTAGATCTTTGATAATATTGAGCTTTAATTGTACCAGCTGTTCCTATCCCATAACTAAGACCAATACCATAGGTGTCATTATCATTATCTGCAATGCCTCTATCATCAAACACACCTTGATAGAAAAGAGTTACCTTAGCTCCAGCCATACTAAAACCAGCAATTACTCTAGCGGAACTTGAACTATCAATTCCATTAATTCCATCACCACCGTTAAATTCTGCACTATGAGTTTCATAACCAGCACCAAACATTAATGTTTTATCATCATAAATACCATTAACACTGATAGCATCTACACCATTATTGTTGTCTTCGGTGACATATGCAGCTAAAGCTTGAAAATTACCTATTTTGGGAGTTTGATAAGCTAGAACATTATTTACTCGTAAATCCCAACCGGAACCATTAGTAATTTGTCGATTTTGACCCAACTGCTTAGTCCAAAACATGTCAACTTTACCAGTTAAAAGTTTAAATGGTGTATCATGACGACCTGCTAATATTGCACCAAAACTACCAGCAATTCCAACAAATTGATCACGATTTTTAAATTCATAGGCACCATCACCACCACTATCTATACCCCATTCAGCTTTATATATAGCTTTTAAGCCATAGTCTAAGTCCATTGATCCTTTAACCCCAATGCGTGAGGTATTACTAGACAAAGATGTAGATTTAGATGCTCCATCTAAACTATCTACCGAGGTATGAATCCGCCCATAGAGGATAGTATCGGCCATTGCT
>DRQV01000109.1 GCA_011371325.1 Thioploca sp. | reverse complement strand
TATTGCTGATATTTATGTTACTAATGATAAGAAAGTTGTGGCTAGTAATTCATTATTAAAAATTGAGGAAAAAGTTACACAAAATGATGGAATACATAATTATCTTTCAATTAAATTTCCATTACATGATACTAAGGGAAAAATATATGCCGTTTGTGGTATAGCTACTGATATAACCGAACAAAAACAAGCTGAACAAAAAATTAGAGAAAGCGAAGAACGATTCCGAGCTTTATTTGAAGGAGCTCCAGATGCTATATTTTTAATTAATCAGAAATCTGGCAAAATAATTGATGCTAATCCTGCTGCCTCTAGACTATTATTAAAACCATATAAAGAAATCGTTGGTCTGAATCAATCACAACTCCATCCTGTTTTACTAGATAAAATTGCCGAAGAAAAAGCTATTAGATATGGTAAATTAACTAAAGATAGTAAAATTACGTTACTAGAATATTTAGTCGTTCGTTCTGATGGAGTTGAAGTACCAGTTGAAATTATGACATCAACTATTTATATCAGAGGTAAACCAATTCTTCAAGGAGTTTTTCGAGATATTACCGAACGTAAATATGCTTTAAAAGCTTTACGAGATAGTGAAGAACGTTTACGTACTGTGGCAGATTTTACTTATAATTGGGAGTATTGGAATGATCCAAATGATAATCCTCTATATGTATCACCTTCTTGTGAGAGAATTACCGGTTATCGTTCTGAAGAATTTCAAATAGATCCTAGATTATTAGAAAGAATTATTCATTATGATGATCTTACAAATTATCGAAAATATCATCAATTACAAACTTTAGAACTAGATACTCATTTTTCAGAATTTCGAATTATTAATAAAGCAGGACAAGTCCGCTGGATTGGTCATGTATGCCAACCAGTATTTGGTGATGATGGTAACTTTTTGGGACGACGTGGCAGTAATCGTGATATTACCGAAAATAAGCAAGCAGAACTTGAATTAAATCGTGCTAAAGAACAAGCTGAATCAGCCAATCAAGCAAAAAGTGAATTTTTGGCCAATATGAGTCATGAAATTCGTACTCCATTAAATGCAATTATTGGTTTTAGTGAATTGCTTACTTCTTTGGTAAAAGATGAAAATCAAAAAAATTATTTACACTCAATCCAAACAGCTGGTAAAACTTTATTAACTTTAATCAATGATATTCTTGACCTATCTAAAATAGAGGCTGGTCGTTTAGATATTAATTATGAAATAGTTCATATTAAGAGAATATTTTCCGAATTACAACAAATTTTTGAGATTAAATTAGCTGAAAAAGGTTTAGATTTTATCGTAGATATTGATTCCGATTTACCTTCGGCATTATTATTTGATGAGATCAGATTACGACAAGTATTATTAAATTTGATTGGCAATGCAGTAAAATTCACCGAATCTGGTTATATTAAACTAAGTTGCCGTAAAATTGACAAAGATATTACTGGTAAAATAGATTTAATTATTTCTATAACTGATACTGGGATTGGTATTCCACTTGATCAGCAACAAATTGTATTTGAGTCTTTCCGTCAACAGGATGGACAAAGCACTAGAAAATATGGCGGGACTGGCTTAGGTTTAGCTATCACTAAGCGTTTGGTAAAAATGATGAATGGCCAAATCTCTATTGAGAGTCAAGTTAATAAGGGCAGTGTTTTTAAAATCACTTTACGTGATGTTGAAGTTTCATTGCCTAAATCATTGCCGGAAAATATATCAAAAAATTGGCAAAATATCACTTTTGTTAAAGGGACAGTATTAATTGTAGATGATATTGAATATAATCGGAATATTATAAAAGAATTATTACATGATTTAACAATTTTTGAAGCAGAAAATGGCCAACAAGCTATTATTTTTGCTGAAGAATATAATCCAGATATAATCTTAATGGATATTAGAATGCCAATAATGGATGGTTATGAAACAACTAAAAATTTAAAAACTAATCCAAGTACCGCTAACATTCCAATAATTGCTTTAACCGCTTCAGCAATAGAAAAAGATAGTAGTCAATTTGATGGTTATTTATGTAAACCATTAAATATTAAACAACTTTTCAATGTGTTAGCTCGATATTTAAATTATGTAGAAAATATCAAACCTCCGAATGAACCAGAAAACTATGATAAAAATATTATTAATGTTTTGTTATTAATAACTGAATTGGAGGATATGAAACTAATATTACAGGACATGATAGGGGTAATTGAAATGGATGCTGTTGAAAAATTTGCCGAGCAAATTATGTTTTTAGGCCATACTCATAATTCTAAATGTTTAACTGATTATGCCGATAAACTACTTGAATTTTCTCAAAGTTTTGATATTGTAAATACTGAAAAAACTTTAGCAGAGTTCTCCGATATATTAGAAAATATCAAACAACATACTTAAATTGTTTATCAATAAATTTACAAGCTATATCTGCAACTGGAAGACGGATAACTACACAAATTTCATCATCTTGTTCTATCCATACTGTACCATTATGTTCTTCAATTATTTTTTTTACAATAGCTAAACCTAATCCAGTACCTTTAGTTTTTGTTGTCACGTATGGTTCAAAAATTTTATCTATTAAATCATCTGGAATGATAGGCCCTTGATTAGACAAACGCAACTCTACACATTCTACCCCATATTTTTTTAAATAATCAGTAGTAACATTAATTTCATTATCAGTAGTTTGAGCCTCTAACGCATTTTTCAGCAAATTATGTAAAACTTGACGTAGATGACCTTGATCGGCTTCAATATTTGGGATGCTTTGATCTAAACCAATATTAATTGGTGTTGAAATATTACGATATAAATCATATACCTCTTCAATAAGTTGATTGAGATTGGTTGGCTCTTTATTAATAGACGGGACTTTAGCATAATTAGAAAAATCATTCACCATATCTTTCATAGCAGAAACTTGTTGAATAATAATATGTGTCATTCTATCTAACAGCTTTACTTCATCTGGTGGAAATTTATTTAAATATTTATATCGTAAACGCTCTGCTGATAATTGGATTGGAGTTAATGGATTTTTAATTTCATGAGCTAAACGTTGAGCTACTTCACTCCAAGCTGCATTACGTTGAGCTTGAATTAATGCAGTAATATCATCAAATACAATCACATATCCATGTCCAGCAGATAGTTGCAATTGAGTACCTTGACACATTAAAGTTTTACGACCTCTAGCTCCAAACAAAATAATTTCTTTCCGCCAATCTTGAGCATAATTAGCAAGATATGGATAAATAACATTACATAAAGGGCGTAATATAGAGTAATCCTTCTGTAAATTGGTCAGAGTTTGTCCTAATAATTCATTTAATGGTAATTCCATAATCATAGCTGCTGCTGGATTTGCAGTTCTTAATTTCATCTTCATATCTACAGAAATCACTCCTGAAGACAGGCGTTCTAATACGACTTCTAAATAAGTGCGTTGGCTATCAGCTAATTGTTGACTATATTTTGCCTCATCTCTGGCATGAGCTATTTTATCAGTCATGTCGTTAAATGATTGCACCAAAATACCTAACTCATCCATATATGTTATCGGTAATTTTTTGGCATAATCTCCCTTAGCAACTGCTATGGTTCCTTCTATTAAATGATTTAATGGTGATACTAAACGATTAGCAACAAAAAATGCTATCCACACTATGCCAAAGATACTTAGCAATAGTACTAGAGATAAAACCAAAGTAAAACTTATCTTTAGAGGTCGATATAAATAAGCTCTGCCTTTATAACTAGTATAAGCATTATCAACATTTTCGGCTAATTTTCTAATATGATTTGGGATAGGAAATATAGCTTGTAACAAACGCACTGGTTTAGTTTGCGATAATTTGGTCACTACTCTAATATGCAAACCACGATCTGCAATTTGTTCTAAGCCAATATATATATCAGATTGTTTTAATTGAAATAATATTCTATTATGCGGTCGATTAGGTAATAGATTGGTAGTATCGATAGTGTTAGATAAAATAATTCGCCCATTAGTTGCTAACAAGGTTAATTCGGAAGCTTCACTTTTTTCTCGTAACTCGTTGAGTAATAAAACTATATCATCATTATAAAAACCAATTTCTTTAGTTATCGCTAAAGTCTGTTTTTTTGCTTCTCGCATACGGTCATCAAGGATTGCTTTGCTCAATTCAAAAGCATCTTTTAAGGCGTATTCTACATTAACATCAAACCAATTATCAAGGCGTTGTTGTAAAAATTCTAAAGAAAAATAATAGACTATTATAACTGGAATGATTGACAATACTACCAATAAACTAACTAAACGAATAGTCAATCTGGCTCCAATTCGTCTTTTATGTAATTGGTGGATTAAATTACTCAAATTAAGAATTACTAGGATTAATAATATTACTAATGCAATAATATTGATTAATAATAATATTGAATAAAGATGAGCAAACCGTTCCGAATTTTGCAATGCTGAAACGATCATTAATAGCGATACTAATAAAATAACAAATAGGCTTATTATTAAACCAATATTTAATCCATTTTTTAAGGTTGTAAGGGACATGAGTACCAACTGCTACTTAAACGCCATTGAGAGGATAAATGAGCGATGGGACGTAATGGGACAGGTAAAGATTCTATATCCAAATGAATTTGCAAATATACCCAATATTCACTGGGAAAATCAGTTAATTCTTGTTTAGTTAACAAAGGAAGAGTTTTTACTTTATTTAAGTAAGATATAGCTGCTTCTAAATAAGCAAAATTATCTTGGGTATTAATAGTTAAATTTTTCAAGCCATATTGTCGAGTCAAAGCGTAGTATTTTAATTCATATGGTTGTCTAATCGTAAGTATTTTTTCATTCCATAGATACCAACGGTTACGTTCAATAATTATAGTAAAAACTAATGGTAATGATACTCCATTTTGTAAAGCATCGATAGCAACTTCAGTCAAGTTAAAATTAAGTTCGGCATCTAACACATATACGCCATCAATTAAAGATATTTCAGCATAATCAATTGAGAATTCAGCAAAACTAAGGTTAGATAATAAGATTATTATTAATATAATCCCTAGTCTATTTTGCAAATTTAACATGATTGTTCTGGAAACCCGGTATATTAATGTTTAGATAAACAAGCATAATAAAATCCATCAAATTCACCAGGTAAGATTTGCCGACCATAGACTTGTGCTTGACCACAATCCGTTATTAATTTTACTGGATAAGCATCTGGATATTTAGCTAAAAAATCTTTAATTTGTAAATAATTTTCTTCTGCAAAAACTGAACAAGTTACATATAATAATTTTCCTCCAACTTTCAACAATGGCCATAGTTTTTCTAATAATAAAGCTTGTTGGGCAACTAAATTAATAATATCTGTTGATTTTCGTAAATGTTTAATATCTGGATGTCGGCGAATAACACCACTAGCAGAACATGGTACATCCAATAAAATACGGTCAAATAATTTGCCATCCCACCAACTATCTGGCTGACAAGCATCAGCTTGTTTTATTTTAGTAGTTAAATTTAATCGTTGTAATGTATCTTGCAATAGATTGACTCGATTTTGTTGATTATCCAATGCTAACAGCTCAATTTTATAACATTCTAATAAATGAGCTGTTTTACCTCCAGGAGCAGCACACGCATCTAACACTTTTGCATCAGTTGTTACATCAAGAAATTCAGCAGCTAATTGAGCAGCTCCATCTTGCACTGATATATAAGAATTTTTACCAGCAAAGCCAGGCAATTTTCGTACATCAACTGGCTGATTTAAAGTAATTCCATAATTAGTATAAGGAGTTATACTTGCCGCAATATCAAACTCTTTTAAATCATTAATATACTTTTCTCGAGCTATTAGTTTAGTATTTAGCCTTAAAATCATGGGAGGATGGGTATTATTAGCAGTTGCTATAGCTTGCCAATGTTCAGGCCAATCAGTTTGTAAACGTTTTAAAATCCAACTAGGATGTGAGAATTTTGCGTCTATCTTATTATCTACTATTGTCAAGATTTTATCACTCTTACGTTGAAAATTACGCAGTACTGCATTTACTAATCCAGTAGTTTTAGGTTTATTTAAAATTTTAGTTACTTCCACAGTGGCTGCTATTGCTGCATAAGGAGGAGTGCGTAAATATAGCAACTGATATAAACCAATTAATAATAATACATGGATATCTTTATCTTGTAATTTCTTATGCAATAATTGCCGCAATATAGCTTGCAATCGCACTAACCAACGTAATACTCCATAACATAATTCTTGACCTAAAGCACGTTCACGAGAATCTTTTAAATTTGCTAATTCTTTTGATAAACAATCGGTTAAAGAGTATCCTTGCCATATTACTTGGCTTAATATTTTGGTAGTTATACTACGAGCATTATATTTTAGCATTATTTTAAATTTATAATTTTAAGTATATTCTATTAAAGATGTTGCTAAGTTTACGTTTAACTAGTTAAATTAACTATTCCAAAGCTTACCAAAATTTGTGAAACAAATCCAATAGTGATATTCTTACGCATATAATTAGTAGTTTAAAATCATATTATCGAATATATTATAACAATTTAACAACCAACATATCTAAAAAATTATTAATTACGAATGATTATATTTAAATTAATTTTATTATTATCTATTTCATCAATGGCTTATGCCAATAATTGGTTCCAAAATTCTGAGCAACAGGGAAAAATAGCGTTTGATCAAAAAAATTATGCAGAAGCAGTTAAGTTATTTAATGATCCTTATAAACGTGGAGTTGCATTATATAGAGATGGTAAATATATTGCGGCGGCTGAAGCTTTTGCTAAAGTAAATAATCCTGAGGTAAATTTAGATGCACAATATAATTTAGGTAATTCTTACTTTCAACAACAAGAATATAAAAAAGCTATCCAAGCTTATGAACAAGTATTAAAAGTTCAACCTGATCATGATGATGCTAAATACAATTTAGATTTAGCTAAACAACAGTTAGAAAAATCTCAAGATTCTAATCAACAAGATTCTGAATCAGAAAACTCTGATGATAAAAAAGAACAATCTGAATCAAATTCTGAACAATCTCAATCATCTGATAGCTCTGAAAATTCTGAACAGTCTAAACAAGATTCTAAATCTGCTCAGGATAAACAAACAGATTCTCAACAAAATTCTCAATCAGAAGATAAACAAATGTCAGAAGATATGAAAGATAAACAGGAAAATCCAATGTCAGCTGAAAATAATAACGAATCAGACGAGTCATCAGAGCAGACTGCTGCAAGTTCTACAATGATGCAAGAAAGTGATATGATGGCTGATGCCTTATTAGAGCGGATTAAAGAAAATCCTCAACAGTTATTGCGTGGTCAATTTTATATTGATGCCCATAATTCCAAACAGCCACCACCAGATAAGCCTTGGTAATGTTTGAGATTAACTGGGTTCCAATTTGGCTAACTCTACAATTAGCAACCATTACTACTATTATTTTATTAATAGTAAGTACTCCATTAGCATGGTGGTTAGCTAATACCAAATGTTGGTGCAAAAGCATTATTGAGGCATTAGTTTCGTTACCTTTGGTAATACCACCAACTGTATTAGGATTTTACTTATTAGTAATATTGGGATCACAGGGAATAGTTGGTGAATTATGGCAATCATTAACTGGTGGACATCTTGCTTTTACCTTTACCGGTTTAGTAATAGGTTCAGTAATTTTTTCTTTACCATTCGCAGTTCATCCATTACAAAATTCTTTTAATGCTATGGGAATTAGACCTTTAGAAGTAGCTGCAACTTTAAGAGCCAGCCCTTTAGATCGGTTTTTTACGGTAATTTTACCATTAGCACGTCCTGGTTTTCTGACAGCAATCACTTTAACTTTTTCTCATACAGTGGGAGAATTTGGAGTAGTATTAATGATAGGTGGCAGCATTCCTGCTAAAACTCAAGTATTATCAATTGCCATTTATGAACATGTTGAAATGGCTGACTTTCAATCAGCTCATATTTTGTCTGGATTTATGTTACTGTTTTCTTTTATAACTTTAGTATTATTATATAGCATTAATAAACGTCTATATCAAATATGAGTATACTTTATAATAAATATTACAGAGAAACTGCATTCATTTTATCCCACAAACCCCGAAGCAAATTACCTTTTTACTCAATATCCCTCAATCGCTGTAGAATGAATATCATCTGCATAATCTGCTGCTGTTATTAGCTTTAAAATTAGTATGTTGTCCAATACCTTAATACGCCATAATCATTTCAGTTTCTAAATTAAATAGCTCTTTGAATTTATTACCTATATAGAAACCTTGTTTACACATTCTGTTAAATATTTAATGGATTGCTCTCCTATTTTATATTGATAAAAAAAGTACCTAAAATAATTAAATGATACTATTAAATTATTTTTTAATAAAGCAGATTAGGAGAATTTTTAATTTGGTATAACCTTATAGTCTATCTAGTCATAAAATGCTATAGTATTTATATCCTAATAAATTACTTATAAATAACAAGTAAATTTTAACCAGAGACCTATATGCATAAAACACAGTTGCAATTATTACTTAATGAAAAAAAAATTGGTTTTTTAATAATAAATGAACAGTTTTTAATAACAGAATATGGTGGAGAATATTCTACATTTGTTGGTGAACCAAAATTATCAACATTAGTAATAGATGTTATACCAGAATTGTGTGGTTGTGAGGATATATTACAAGATGTTCTCACTGGTATATTACCACGATTTCAGTTAGAAAATCTAAATCGAACTTTGGCAGATGGAAAACTTCTATATCTTGATTTAACCATATTATGTTATGAACAATCTGAATTGCTTGTTATATTTTCTGATAACACTATTGTAGCGACAACTCAACAGACTTTAACTCAACAGCGTAATGAGTTAAGCTTGACCAGACATAGTTTAATTGAAACTAATCAACGAATTGAATATATTTTACAATATTATGTGCCACGAGAAGTCGGCAAAGCACTTATGGAAGATCGGTTAGTACCAAGGCTTGGAGGGGAAGAACGAGAAATTACTATTTTATTTGCTGATCTGCGTAATTATACTAGTACCAGTGAAGATTTAACCCCTAATCAAACTATTGAAATGCTTCACGTATATTTAGATATTGCAACTACTGCTATTGCAGAATCTGGTGGAGTGGTAGTTAATTTTATCGGAGATGCGGTTATGGCAATTTTTAATGCTCCAAATGAACAACCAGACCATGCTTATCGTGCCGTTCAAGCTGGCTTAACCATTCAAACTATGGCAGAGATTTATCAACAAGATTGTGATGATGATATTCCATATTTATATTTTGGAGTAGGAATAAACACTGGCAAAGCAATTATAGGTAATATTGGAGCTCAATGGCATTATCAATACACTGCAATTGGAGATTCTGTAAATGTCGCTTCACGTATTTGTAGCCATGCTCGACCCAAAGAAGTTTTAATTGGTATTAACACCTATGAACAGATAAAAGATGAAGTAACTGCACAACCTTTACCTCCGACTAAATTCAAAGGTAAAAGTCAAGAAGTTACAGTTTATCATGTTACAGCTTTAACAGATGATACTTTACTAGAAAATATGAAAAAGAGTTTATAAGCTAAGAATTACACTTTAATTCCACGTTTCCGCATATTTTTTAATACCACGTCAATACCTAATTTATCAATGGTACGCATACCGCTACTGGTAAGACGTAACTTAACCCAACGATTTTCGCTGTCTACCCAAAAACGGTGGATATGTAAATTAGGTAAAAACCGTCGTTTGGTTTTATTATGAGCGTGGGAAACATTATTACCACTAACTGGGCGTTTTCCAGTTACTTGACAAACTTTAGCCATAATTTATCCTCAATTTTTAAAAACACTATTTCTACCAGAAAATCCAATTAATAACAAGTTAATTTAGTAAAATTTTTAGATAAGCGACTAAACTATTTGCTAATGATATTAATTCATGCCTACCTTCTAAGACAGATATAACACAATTTTCGGCATATTTATTAGCTAATTTTAAAATTTCTTCAGTCACCCAAATCTAATTCTAATAAATTTAACCGAGAACTCAAGCCGAATTTTGTAGTTTTGGCATTTTTTTAATAGAGGACTATTCTAATCGAGAGACTGGTAATTTATGGCATTTTATGTGATAATATTATTATTAAATACATTCACAAAATAGCGAGTTAATAGCAATGGATGATAATAAAACACAAGCTCTAGCGACGACTCTTAAACAAATTGAAAAACAGTTTGGGAAAGGAGCTGTAATGCGGTTAGGTAATGCCAATATAGAAGATATTGAAACCGTATCCACTGGTTCATTAGCCTTAGATATAGGACTTGGTGTTGGTGGATTACCTAGAGGCAGAGTGGTTGAAATATATGGTCCTGAATCATCTGGTAAAACTACTTTAACTTTACAAATTGCTGCTGAAATTCAAAAATTGGGTGGTTTGGTTGCTTTTATAGATGCTGAACATGCTTTAGATACTAATTATGCTCAGAATATTGGAGTGAATGTTGATGAATTATATTTATCACAACCTAATCATGGAGAAGAGGCTTTAGAAATTACCGACACCCTAGTGCGTTCTGGAACTTTTGATTTGGTAATTATTGATTCGGTAGCAGCATTGACTCCTAAAGCAGAAGTTGAAGGAGATATGGGTGACTCACATATGGGATTGCAAGCCCGTCTAATGTCACAGGCTCTGCGTAAACTTACAGCTAATATTAAACGCACCAATACATTAGTTGTTTTTATCAATCAGATTCGGATGAAAATTGGGGTTATGTTTGGTAGTCCAGAAACTACTACTGGTGGTAATGCTCTCAAATTTTATGCTAGTGTCCGATTAGATATCCGTAGGATTGGAGCGGTTAAACGTGGTGATGAAATTATTGGCAATGAAACTCGGGTTAAAATTGTTAAAAATAAGGTAGCTCCTCCATTTAAAGAAGTTATCTTTGACATAATTTATGGAGAAGGAATTTCTCGTGCTAGTGAATTGATTGATTTAGGAGTTAAACACGAGATTATTGATAAAGCTGGAGCTTGGTATAGCTATGGTGGCAATAAAATTGGCCAAGGTAAAGATAATGTGCGAACTTATTTGAAGGAAAATCCTGAAATATCTGATAATATTGAACGGCAGATTCGGGAAAAATTATTGCCTAAAAAAGTAGATGTAGTTACTACAACACCTAAAAAAACTAGTAAAAAATCTGCCTCTTAAGTATATATTTGGATAAATTAAGTGGTTTCATCAGGTAGAGTATTATTAATTGTTTTAAGGAACTGCTTAATATCCAAAGGCTTAATTATATAATCTAAAAAACCTGCTTTGCGACCAAGTTCTAAATTTTTGATGGTATCATTCGCAGTCAATGCCAGTACTGGAATATCACGGGTATCTTCAGATTCTTGTAAATTTTTCATAACTTCAAAACCATCCATCCCGGGCAAATTTATATCTAATAAAATTACATTGGGATGATGTAGTTGAGCTAGTTCTAATCCCATTTCGCCAGTATTAGCTGACATTAAAGTAATATCCGGCCGGTTTTTAAGTATTTGAGCTACTAAACTAACATTGGTACGACTATCTTCAATATATAATAAAATATATTTTCCTAATTCTAAACCATTAGCTTGCTTATCTGCTATTTCCCCAGTTGGTATTTCAATCCAAAAAGTACTACCAACATCAATCTCACTATCTACTCCTATTCTTCCGTCCATCATTTCTAATAAACGTTTAGTGATAGTTAAACCAATACCAGTACCTTCAATTACATTAAGTCCACTTAATCTCACAAATGGATCAAATACCTTGGTTTTTTGTTCCGCAGTTAAACCAACTCCAGTATCTTGTATTTCAAAACGTATATAGTTAAAATTTGGCTTAGATAAATTAATAGTAATTCTACCATCATCACGATTATACTTTACGGCATTGGATAATAAATTAATAATAACTTGTTTTAAACGTCCTTGGTCTATTAAGGCATAATGAGGTGATAAAGTAGCAGTAGCATTATTAATGGTAATGTTACGTTTTTCAGCCT
>DRQV01000108.1 GCA_011371325.1 Thioploca sp. | reverse complement strand
TTAGCTGGCAAATTACGATAAATCGTATCAAAATGTACTTTGCCTAAATATGGTTCAGCAATTAAGCTACGATAGAAAAATTCTTCGGCTGAATCTCCTTGGTTATTAGAAATATTACCAACCAAAGTTGCAATTCTATCTATTTTTTCTGACAATTTATCCAATTTATTATCAGTTTTAGCCAGTTGGGCATCAGTTTTAGCCAGTTGGGCATCAGTTTTAGCCAGTTGGGCATCAGTTTTTCTCTGTTGTTCAGATACTTCTGTAAATGCTTTAGCTATCTTAGCATCATTTTTCGCAAACTGTATTTCATTTTTTTGCTGAGCAATTGCTAGACTAGCAACTAATTCTTTTAATTCTTTATCTGTCATTTTTGTCTCCCATTAATAATATCGAGGATTAATAGTCAGTATTCCGATATCAGCCTTACATAGCAATTCAAGTGAAGTATAAACAATGCTCCGTGGGGGTATACAAATAATTATATCACTAACCATAGTTTAGAGTTAATCTTGAAAAAATCTATTTCTATCTAAAAACTTGATTCTCACCAATTTAACGTTATATAAAGATGAACTAAATATTTTAGACTAATTTCAACACTATGACTACTGATTCTCCTTTTGAAGATTTACCTTATAACAGTCCTTTACAACCAATTAAATTAGAACTAGATGATAATATCCAGTTTCGTTGTCATAAGAATATTGCTTGTTTTAATGAATGTTGTAAGAAAATTGATATAAGCCTTACTCCTTACGATATATTACGTCTCCAAAAACGTTTAAAATTAACTTCTAATGAGTTTTTATCCCAATATACAATACCTTTTGAAATGGATAAAGATGGTATGCCAGGGGTAAAAATTAAAACTACTGAAGATAATCCAGCTTGTCCATTTTTACAAGAAGATGGTTGTGGAGTCTATGAAGATCGTCCAACAGTATGTAGATATTATGCACTTGGTTTAATGTCAATGCGTAAAGAAAATTCTTCTACTGATGAAAATGCTTATTTTTTAATTAAAGAAGATCATTGTTTAGGTCATAATGAAAATCGTATGATTTCTATCACAGACTATCGTAATGAACAAGGAGTGGATGAATATGATAGTATTAACCGTGAATGGCGGCAAATAATACTAAAAAAACGTTCTGCCGGGCCTACCATTGGTAAACCAAGTCAACGTAGTCTACAATTTTTCTTTCTATGTAGCTATAATTTCGATAGTTTTAGGTCTTTTGTTCAAAGTGAAAATTTTTCTGAAGTATATAGTTTAACTCCAGAAGAGATTAACCAGTTAGAAACTGATGATATAGCATTATTAAAATTTGGTGCTAAATTATTAAAACAAGTGTTATTTGGTGAGATGAGTATTGCGATTAAGGATGATGCTTTGCAAAAACGAGCTTTAAATCGTCGTAAACAAATACAAGCTGATCCAGAAGACCCAAATGCTAATTATGATGGGCCAGAAATGGTTTAAGTAGGATTAATTTTTGGTAATTGTAGTCAATACCATTAATTTAAAAACAACTATTCCTGCATAATGTATTTGTAGGGGTAATCTCTTGTGATTACCCTAATTAATTTCAACAATGAGAAACAAATTACATCATCAAGTAAATTTAACTTATTTGACGTAATTCATAACTCGTCATATCCGCTATTTATATAAGCTAATATCATACTGCCTGCAATAAAAAACCAACTATTAAAATATTGATTATATACAAACCCATAGTAACAATAAATGGTGAAAAATCAAATCCATATCCTTGTAATGGTTTGATCCAATCTCGTGCTGGTCGTAATAATGGCTCATTCAAATAATATAAAATATTGCTGATCGGATTATAACCATCACGAGGACTTACCCAATCTAAAATTACTTGGATAAAGATAGAAAAAATAAACACATAAATCATCAAAGATATAATATTTGCAGCTGATAAAATAATCAATCCTGATAAACTAAGAGCTTTACCCCATAATGATTTAACCAAAGTCCATTCTACAATTTTTAACGTTAACATCAATATAATAGCTGCTATATCAATATTTTTCCAACCAGGAATAAAACTATATAATATATGTAAAGGTGGATTCGTTAATTTTAATAATAATTGTAATACTGGATCATTACGAAATCCTACTCGCATTAGCGTTAACAAAAAACGTAACATAAGTAATAAAATATAAATATCAAATATCGTATTGATCAAAAATATTAGAACTTGAATAAAAGGATTTATCACGTCACTTTTCTCCAAATTGTTTAGCTAACGTAATAGAACGTTGGGTAGCCGCTTGTAGAGCTTGATCAAACAGATTTTGTAATCCACCATCTTGTAAAATATTAATTGCTTGTTCAGTAGTTCCACCTTTAGAAGTTACCCTTTCTCGTAAAGTTGCTGCATCTTCATGACTTTCTAAGGCCATTTTAGCTGAACCAAAAGCTGTTTGTAGAGTCAATAAACGAGCACTTTCTTGTGGTAAACCCAAACTAATAGC
>DRQV01000107.1 GCA_011371325.1 Thioploca sp. | reverse complement strand
AGAACGTATGGAATTTTTAATTAAGCGTATTTTAAAACTGCCACCCATAACCTAGCAAAATACTAATAACTTCTTCTTTATCAACTAAAGGACTATCATACACGTCATCCCCAAGACTTTCATATTCTACTGCCATAAATAGATTAGAACGTTTGTTTAAAGAATAAATTAAATCTAATGAAGCAGTATAATTCATAGTACTTTCACCTGTATATGCAGGTCGTCCTGGTCTTGCTTGAGCAGTATTTACTCCATAATAATAGTTGATTAAATTTTCACTTTGTAATTTCAAACCTATGTCTGGAGTTAAAATTAGTTTTTTGTCAGTTAATATATAGGTATGACTGATTGATGCTATAACTTCACTACCTTTATTAGCTATATCACTTAATACTGATAAATTGAAATCAAAAATTCCTTGTTTCCATACCATAGCAATGCCACTTTCAATAGAAAAATAACGATTTCCCATGCCATTTAAAATAGCACTATCATCAGCATCAAAACCTTTTAAACATGGAGTAATAACCAAGTCAAAACTACCACTAGTTCCTTCAGCCATGCGATAGCCTATTTTTAGACCATTAATAAAAAAATTACCACGCCTCATAACCAAATAAGGTAAAGGTAAAATTTTATTATCAACCTCTTTATATGGCTCATTACGCAAAATAATTTTTGACCCAATAATACCATGCCAACCATTATCAACTCGTTTATAAGGAGCGGCTAATAGTATTGGGCTAAACCCTAATATGAATATGCTAAAGAATCGATAAAAAACTCTCATATTCAACCTCAAAATATTTTTTTACTGCTATAACAATGTTTGACATAATTTAAGTTAAATTTAATCATAGATATATAGTTTTCTGCTTGTATAAATTAATCACCCCAGCCCTCTGTTTAAAAAGATTAGGGGGGATTGAAAAATGTTATAAAATACTATTTATGAAATATAATTTTATAATATATATTCTATCCACTTTCACCTTATAAAGTAAATGTAATGTTAAATTTATTAACCACAATTTTTATTATTGTAATGCTGACTTCCTGTGCTACCGATAGTGATCCAAGTGCAAAATCCTTGATAAATACTAACAAATGTTCGAATATTACTACTGCTAAAATTAATGCTAAACCCATTAAGGTAAGCACACCTAATCCATTTGATGGGTTAGTTAATCCAGGTATTAATATTTATGCTAAAAATCTTAGTATTGGATTGATTACTAAGGAAATAGGACTATTTGAATTATTTGATTTTTCTACTAATAATCTACATGTAGGCAAGTATTCTGGAGATAAATTCACCTTAAATTTGCTTAAACAAGGCAAAACTTGCAAACATGACAAGCAAAATTCTAAATTTATTATCGATAAATATGATACTAGTACTGGTAAAATTGACGGTTGTTTTATTGGTAAATTTAATTGCAATAACGAATTAATTGAAATTAACGCTAATATTTCTGGTACAGTTTATTAATTATGCCATATTTATCAGTGCTAGTACCAATTTATAACGAAGCCGATAATCTAATTTCATTAATAAACGAGATTAGAGATACTTTGGATGATAAAATCAATTATGAACTAATTTATGTAGATGATGGTAGTACTGATGATAGTTGGCAAATTTTAAAATCCACTGCCCAGGAATTTAATAAATTAAGAATAATTCGTCACCGTATTAGTTATGGTCAAAGTGTCGCTATATTAACTGGAGTCAAAGCTGCTCAAGCAAAATGGATCGTAACTTTAGATGGTGATGGTCAAAATGATCCTGCTGATATTCTAAATTTATTAGCAATCATAGATAATAACTCACAAATTAAAATGGTTACTGGCCTACGACGAACTCGACAAGATAATTGGATGAAACGAATAGCTTCTACTATTGCTAATAAAGTAAGATGTTATTTATTAAAAGATGCTACCTTAGATACTGGCTGCGGGTTAAAATTGTTTGACCGTTCAGCCTTCCTAGAACTACCACATTTTAATCATATCCATCGTTTTTTACCAGCTTTATTTTTACGCAATGGCTATAAAGTTATATCCCAAAAAGTTAATCACCGTCCTCGTTATAAAGGTAAATCTAAATACGGAATATTTGACCGTTTAGGAGTAGGAATTATTGACTTATTAGGAGTTATGTGGCTACAAAAACGCTCTTGTAAAGCAGAAATTATCGAGGATATTAAATGAACGAGACTACGTGGTTGATAATTGGTTTTACTGGTCAACTATTTTTTTCTATACGATTTTTAATTCAATGGTGGCAAAGTGAGCGTCAACAAAAAAGTGTAATCCCAATTGAATTTTGGTATTTTAGTATTTTGGGAGCTACAACTTTACTAATCTATGCTATTTATCGTGCTGATCCAGTTTTTATTTTAGGCCAATCTACTGGCTTATTTATTTATTTACGCAATTTACATCTAATAAAAAAATCAGCTCAGGAAAATTAAATGCTACGTGTTATTCGTTTTTTTGAAGAATGGGCTGGTTTATGGCTATTATTAATCCTGATCCCTATCGTAAGTCGTACTATAATCCAAATTGATGAAACTCGTTATGTGACTGTAGCATGGGAAATGTGGGTACAAGGAAATTGGTTAGTTCCACATTTAAACGGAGAAGCTTATCACCATAAACCTCCGTTATTATTCTGGTTAATCAATTTAGGCTGGACAGTATTTGGAGTAAATGAATGGTGGCCACGTTTAATTCCTGGTTTATTTTCTTTAGGTAACTTATTTTTGTCTGCTTATATTGCTCATATTTTATGGCCCAAACAACCTAGAATTGCTCGTTGGGTTCCGTTCATCTTATTAAGTAGTTTTCTATGGTGTATATTTACAAGTATCACTATGTTTGATATGTTACTCACGTTTTTTACTTTACTTGGTATCATCGCAATTTTACAAAGACGTTGGGGACTATTAGGAATAGCAATTGGACTAGGTGTATTAGCTAAAGGCCCAGTAATTCTATTAAATTTATTACCAGTTGCATTGTTAGTTCCTTGGTGGTCAAATATTCAAAGTTATACCAAATATTATCTAAGCCTAATTGTTAGTATACTTATAGGTGCATTGATAGCATTAACTTGGGCTATTCCAGCTGGTTTACTTGGGGGAGAAGAATATCAACAAGCAATTTTTTTCGGTCAAACTGCTAATCGTTTGGTTAATTCATTTGCTCATCAACAACCAGTTTGGTGGTACTTAGTCTGGTTGCCAATAGCATTATTTCCATTGTCATTTTGGTTGCCTGCATGGCGTAGTTTACTACAATTACCTAAATATTGGGACAATAAAGGAGTCCAATTTTGTTTAATGTGGTTTGTACCAGTATTTATTATTTTTTCCTTAATAAGTGGTAAACAATTACATTATCTTTTACCAATTTTACCTGCTTTAGCATTATTAATTGCTTATTTATTAGAAAAAATAACTATTCCCAAACACCGTGCTACATTACCTGGTCTTATTATAATTCTATTAGGTATAACATTTTTAATTGCACCTTATTTATTATCAGTCACTCGTTTACCATCATGGGTAGAAAATATTCCATTACCAGTCTCTATCGCATTGATTGTATTGGGTGGAATTTTATTAGGGCAGCAATCAGATAAATTTAAACAAAGATTACTTGCTCTCAGTACAGTGACAGTATTAGTTAGCTTGATTATTCCATTGACGATTCTTAGAGCAAGTGGACAAGCCTATGATTTACGTGAAATTAGTAATAAAATTAATATGTTACAACAAAATGGAACTACTTTAGCTCATTTTGGTAATTATTATGGTGAATATCATTTCTTAGGTAGATTACAACAAGAATTAAAAGTTATCGATGAATATGATATTTGTCCTTGGCTTACTGAACATCCAGATAGTAAATTAATAGTTTATTTTAAACATGATTACCAAGATTTGAGCAAATATGCCGACTATATTCAAGCTTATCGCTCTAAACTTGTAGGGATAATTGATGGCTATTTTTTACGCAGTGTTTGTGTAAAAATTATGCCTTAATCCAATTTTATTCAAATAGATGATTATTTAAAATCAGAAAATTTAGGATAACCATAAGGGATTACCTCTACAAATCATAATATTATGTATGGACAATCCGGTTACTATCGGCACATAATCGATATATCATGAGATAAACCAATATCTTAATTCCTCATTGTAGACTAAATTAACGACAAGAAATTCAGCCTACTATTATTTGTAGCTTGTTAACAATTATTTGGAGATAAACTCTCCATTTGGCCACGAAGGAGCTGATATAGCCTCGCCTAAATTAGCATCAATGAATTTCTCTCTTACTTCTAATAAACGCCCAACTAAAGCTGGTTCAGCCGTTGCATAAGCTTCTTCATTTTCTTCTCGTTTTACTACTATACCTAGAAGTTCAGTAATCGCATTACCAACTGAATTTTGAGAAATAGTAACGATTAAACGACCTTTATCATCTCGATATAATAATTGTTTATATGCTGGTCTCCAACGAATTTCATTAGCAAATTTAGGGTCTTTGATCACTTGTTCTCTTAAGTCTCGAGCTACTCGTCTAAACCTTCCACTACCTAATAAAACTTCGCCTATTTGCTGCGGAAAATTAGCTTGTGGTGGTATTTGAGGTTCGCCAGAAGAAACTAACGAGAAAAAAGTGCTGTAAAAGTCAAGAAAACCTAATAAAACTTGTTCATATTCATGCCAAAAATACTGATCTTTAAGTTTTTCGATTCCACCTTTAACTTCCCAACTTGGCAAACCTTGTGGATAACCAGTTAATTTTAAACTAGATTCTACTGTAGAAATTGGTTGTAAAATCTGTAAATCCAAAACTTCTAAAAATTCATTATAAACTCCACTTAAATGTCGTAAAAATAGACTATGATGACCACTATCAGTTAGATTTGGATCATTTGGATTGGCATATTTAGCAGATTCTATATCTTGAATTGGAAATACTATAAAATGATTATGAATCATACGAATACTCGGCACGCCTGGTTTATTTAAGGGCCAAGTAGCATCTAAACAGGCTTCCCCACTAAGAACTAGATGTTGAGCAGGGTCTGGATATTTTTCTAGCATATATTCGATCAAAATCCGGGTCATTTGATTCCAAACTTTTTTGGGTTTATGCTGAACTTGATCCCGTCGAACTGGTCGTCCTAATGGATCTAAAATTCGTTTAGAAGTATCTAGTATGATAGAAGTATCAAATTCAATACTATGTCCAATCAGCTTACGGTACATAAGTAAATCTTCAGGTGTACGAAATATCCCATTTTCTTCAGCTAAATTTTTTAGGTTGGCTGAACTGTTGAAAAATTCTACTGGAGCCATTCCAGGTGGAATAGTTAAAGACATTTTAGGACGTGGAGTGATAATTTCTCTTGCAGCAGGCCTCATGATTATTTCCTTATCGATAATTGCATATATTATCCATTAAAAAAGTATAATCGTCAATGTATTATTCTGGTTATTAGCAATAATCTTAAGTTTAGGTATTATAGCTAGAAAATAGTTGCCATACTCATACCTGATTAATGAGCAGTCTATAATTCGCCATGATAAAAATGACTCGGAAATATCTTGATCAATCAAAGATTAAACTATCTATTAAGTTTGGTAACCATAAGGTTATTTGTGGAAATAAAACTAGTAATATCAATCCAATTACCTGTAAAATTATAAATGGTATTACACCTTTATAAATAGTAGTAATCTGCATGGTTGGTGGAGCGACTGCTTTGAGATAAAATAGGGAAAAACCAAATGGTGGAGTTAAAAAAGAGGTTTGTAAATTTACAGCTATTAATATGGCAAACCATAGTAAATCTATTTGAAAAAATTCGGCTATTGGGGCTAATATTGGTACTACGATAAAACAAATTTCTAAGAAATCTAAAAAAAAGCCTAAAATAAAAACTATTAATAGACTAATCAGCATGAAACCCCAAGCTTCTCCTGGTAAATTAGTCAAAATTTCATGAACTAATCTATCCCCGCCCATACCTCTGAACACAAGACCAAATGCAGTAGCTCCAATTAAAATCATAAATACCATACTAGTCAAACGAGCGGTATGTTGCATAGCCTCTTGTAAATTTTGCAAACTTAAACGTTTATGAGCTAAAATTAAGGCTCCAATTGCTCCAAAAGCTGCTGATTCAGTTGGAGTTGCAATACCGATAAATATTGTACCTAACACAGCAAAAATTAAGATAAAAATTGGTAACACTGTTTTTATAACTCGCCACCAATTAATATCCACATCAATATTTAAAGCTGGAGCTGAAACTGGGTCCCGCCATGCTTTTATCATCACATATGCTAGATATAAGCTGATTAATAATATTCCCGGTAAAACAGCTCCCAAAAATAATCTACCAACTGGAACTCCAATCATATCTGCTAATAAAATCAATATGATACTTGGAGGAATTATTTGACCTAAAGTACCAGAAGTGGCAATTATTCCAGTGGCCAAGTAGGGAGAATAACCATTTTTTAACAAGGATGGTAAAGCAATTATGCCCATAGTAACTACTGTTGCTCCAACTACGCCAGTGGTTGCGGCTAAAAAAGCTCCCACAATTATGATCGAAATTGCCAATCCACCACGTAATGAGCCAAACAATGTTCCCATAGTTTCCAGTAAATCTTCAGCCAGTCCAGATTTTTCCAGCACTATTCCCATGAATACAAATAGTGGCACTGCTAACAGGGTAAAATTAGTCATTATACCCCAAATTCGCATGGGTAATAGGTTGAAAAAACTAAAATCTAGGAAGATACCACCAAATAATAGAGCTATTGCACCTAAGGTAAAGGCAACTGGATAACCAATTAATATTGCAATCATTAACACAGCAAACATTATCAGAGCCCAAACTTCCATGTTATATAATTCCTTTAATTATTATGATTAAGTTATAGTTTTCATTCCTAATTTAGGAAGGTTATACTTTACTAAATCAAGAAATACCATAATTAGTTATAAGCTACAATTAACGAATTTTCAAAGTTGCTAATCCGATCAATACTAAAACTACTGTAATGATCCAAAATCTAACGATTACTCTTGGTTCTGGCCAGCCTTTTAATTCAAAATGATGATGTAAAGGAGCCATCCGAAAGATACGTCTTCCAGTTAATTTAAAAGAGGTAACTTGCAATATTACTGAAATTGTTTCCATGACAAATAGTCCGCCCATTATCATTAATACTAATTCTTGACGAACTACAATTGCAATGATACCAAGTGCTGCCCCTAAACCTAATGCTCCCACGTCACCCATAAATACTTGGGCAGGATAAGTATTGAACCATAAAAACCCTAAACCAGCTCCGACTATTGCACCACAAAAAACCATTACTTCACCAACCCCAGCAATATAAGGAATTGATAAATAGTTGGCAAAATTTATATGACCAGCAGTGTAGGCAAAAACTCCTAAAGCTCCAGCTACTAAAACAGTGGGCAAAATCGCCAAACCATCTAAGCCATCAGTGAGGTTGACTGCATTGCTAGTTCCAACAATAACAAAATAACTCAATAAAATAAATGTCCAAGGAGCAAGCTGAAATACTACATTTTTAAAAAATGGAACGATTAATAGGGTTTCATTAGAAGATTGAGCTGTGATAACTAAAACAAAAGCTGCTCCTAATCCAAATACTGATTGCCAAAAATATTTTTGTTTGGCGGATAATCCTTTAGAATTGCCTAAAGCAATTTTACGATAATCATCAATAAAACCAATTAAACCAAATAGTAAGGTTACAATTAAAACTATCCATACAAACCGATTAGACAAGTCGCCCCATAATAATGTACTGATTGCAATAGCCACTAAAATCAATGCTCCACCCATAGTCGGAGTGCCAGCCTTAGCTAAATGAGTTTCTGGTCCATCATCACGTATACACTGGCCAATTTGATTGCGACTTAAACTACGAATCACAAAAGGTCCAATCAATAAAGATATACCTAAGGCAGTAATTGTTCCTAAAATAGTTCGTAAAGTTATATACTGGAAGACATTAAAACCAGTATGAAAATTCATCAGATATTCACTAAGCCATAACAACATATTTAATTTCCTTCCTGTAAAGCTTGTACTATTTTTTCCATGTGCATAGCACGTGAACCTTTGACTAATAAAGTTGCCGAAGATGGTAATTGTTCTGATATTGCTTGTAGCAAACCAGTATGATCGGTAAAGTGACAGCTTCCATTACCAAAACTATTAGCAGCATGATGACTTATATTTCCTATAGTCCATAATTTTTCTACTCCGAATTCTTTAGCTAATTTACCTGCTTGTTGATGAAATTCAACACTATTTTCTCCAAGCTCACCCATATCAGCAAATGCTAACCAATGAGGAGCAGAGGTATTTTGTAAAACTTGCAAAGCTGCTTTTAATGAAGCTGGATTAGCGTTATAAGTATCATTTAGTAAAGTAATTCCATGTTTACCCTTGATAATTTGTAATCGTCCAGCTACTGATTGCATAATTTGCAAACCTTGTTGAATATTCCGTAAAGAACAACCACAAGTTAATGCACAGGCAGTTGCAGCTAACGCATTCATTATATTATGTTTACCAGGTAATGGTAAGTTGATTGCAATATTACCGATTGGAGTTTGCAAAGTAAATTTACTGCTAGTATTTCCTAAATTTATTTCGGTTGCAGTTACATCAGAATTTTTTAAACCATAGGTATTAATTTTATGAGAAATAGCCAAACTATGCCATAATCTTGCATATTCATCATCGTTATTAATGATCGCAATTCCATTAGTTGGCAAATTAGTAAAAATTTCTCCCTTGGCCTTAGCTACTCTCTCAATAGTTCCAAACCCTTCTAAATGAGCAGGAGAACATTGGGTAATTACTGCACAAGTTGGCTGTGCTATCTTGGTCAAGTTGGCAATTTCACCAATATGATTAGCTCCCATTTCCACCACTGCATAACTATGTTCATGGTTTAAATTAAACAGGGTTAATGGTACACCAATTTCATTATTAAGATTACCTTTAGTCGCTAATACTGAAGAATGTTGTTGAGTGAAAATAGCTTTCAACATTTCTTTAGTAGTAGTTTTACCATTGCTACCAGTAATTGCAATCATCGGTAAATCAAAATTTTGCCGCCATAAGTTAGCTAGTTTACCCAATGCATTACGAGTATCATCAACCAATAAAATTGGTAAATCAGTTTTAACATTACGAGAAACTACGGCAGCCACAGCCCCATTATTTTGAGCTTGTAGTATAAAATCATGACCATCAAAATTTTCGCCAGCTAAGGCTATATAAATAGCTCCAGATTGTAATTGACGAGTATCTATGCTACAACTGGCAAATCTAATATCAGAACCTATTAAAGTTGCATTTAAATAAGGTGCTATTTCGGTTAAATTAAACATTTATGAGTTATGTCTTAACATATAAAAATTGGTAAATAATATTATCATTATGCTAATTTAATTACCAGAGCTTGACTGATTAAACTATAGCAATTCTTAATTAATATAAGGTTATCCCAATATTCTATGTTTTAACTATCTTGAATACTTTAAGACAATAGGTTGATAACTACGTTTGTATAATTGTTTAGCTTTCTCATAAACTATTTTTTGTTCAGTTTCTTTGCATTGTTTAGGTTGGGTCAAGTGCGTAAAGAATGGTACGTTCCTTCACGAACTAATTTCATTTCGTTACTTTTAGAAATAAATCTATTTATAAATAGTAGTTGGATATTTAGAATAATATCATCAAATATCAATTATTCTTCTCGAATCGCTTCTGCTGGTTCAATAGCTGTAGTTTTCCAAGCTGCTAATAAAGAACTAAGTGTAGCGATAATTGTCGTGATTACAAAAATTAGCATAAAATAAATATATGGTAACGTGCAGATTTTATCTCCTATCTCATTAATAAACATAAAATTTATGGTATAAGAGATTGCGATATAACCACTACTTGCGACTATATTGCTTAAAACAACGATAATAATTGCTTGATAAATAGGAAATCTAAAAACCTGCAAGCAAGATAATCCTATTAATCTAAGTACTCCAACATCACGTTTTTTTCTTTCCACTGAAGCATATAAACTAGCAATTAAAGCCGCCATACCACCAGCAATACCAACAATTGCAATGAGCCAAAAAATTCTAGTTAATCCTTGATCTAATATCTTTAGCTTTTCTATTTCTTGAATTTGAGCTATAACATCAATATCTTGAGAAATAAAATAACTATATAATTCTGGAATATCATCAATGCTTTTAGCGTATAAACGAAAGCCATGATAATTAGTTTTAGCTGATAAAAAAGTTTTCCGTGTTTGATCAAAAATAATTCGATTGATTTGTCCAGTACGTAAAATACCAATCAATTCAATTGGCACAATTATATTTTTATTAAAACTAACACCTTGATTATTAATCGGAAATGTAATCTCTCCTCCAAGAACTTTACTGGTTAATACGATAGTTGGAGATTTATCATTGTTGGGTAATAATGCTTGCCCTTGATGAGCAAAATTGGTATTAATATCAAATTTACCCCAAGGTAATGCTGGCAATCCTAAAATATCAGTTTGCGATTTAGATAAAGATAGACCAATAACTTTAGTATTGTTACTATCTGTAATTTTAACGTTGTTTACAAATGGTAAAATAATAGCAGATTTACCACGAAGCTTATTTTTAACGATATTTAAACTATTTGCTGTAATTGGGTTACTTTTAGCTAATAATTTATAAATAGTATAATTATCAGGAGGATAAAAGTTTAACTCTTGTTCAAACTCATTTGCCTGAGCTTTAATAATCTCCGTAAATCCAGTGCTAACTGTCAAATCAATTTCATCTATTGAAGTTAAATTTTTAGGTGATAAAAGCCATAAGCCATCATAGCTTAAAGGCGGTAATACTATACCACCAGACCAATTACGACTATAAACAGCTCCACCTTCTTTATAAGTTTCAACATCATTGACAAATTTAAATGGGGCATAGATTCGAGCCAAAGAATCTGCTCTAGGATTTAATATTGCTACCACTCGTAATTTTACTTGTACTGATTCTTTATTTTTATTTCTAGTACGAGTAACTTCAGCATTAAGTAAGTCACCTTTTTTTATCCCTAAATCCTTAGCAGCAGTGAAACTCAACACACATTCATCTTGACCAGGAATAACTCCGTCATTTGTCAAAATTAATGGATCATTATCATTTGTAGGGACTAAATCAATTAATAAACGTTTCTTCTCAGTTATGACTCTAATAACTGAAGAACCACGTAAAATAGTTGGGATTACAAACTCAATATCATTCCGTTGTTTAAATTGTGCAAACCATTGTTCTGTAAGACGTAAGGTTCTAGCTGGTCGAATTTCTCTATTAACTGGGTCTTCCATTAAGCGTTTGTGCATAGTTTGAATTGTGCCATATTTTAATCCTAATAGAACTAATAATGGAGTCAATATAGATGCTATCGCTAACACCATGCACAAAGTTAAAATCCATTCATGCCATAAATCTAAGATAGCCAGCCGAGTTATTATAGGTAATTTCACTTTTTTAACAAATATGATTGAGTTAAGGCATCGGAAACATCGGAAACATCAAAACTATAAGTCACATCAGCAAAAGGAGCAACTAAATTATGATTATGAGTAACCATAACAATAATTGTGCCATTTTCTCTAGCTATACTATGAAACTCTTTAATAATACCCAAAGCTCTAGTTTCATCAACAGCAGCAGTAGGTTCGTCAGCAAGAATAATTTGTGGGTGATGACATATTGCTCGTAAAATTGCCACTCGTTGACGTTGACCACCAGATAAATATTGAGGTTTTTTATCCAATATTCCACTTATATCAAGTCGATCAGCTAATTCTTTAAGTTTAGAATCACAAAACCCATTAATTTCAGATACCAAATGTAAGTTTTGCAATACAGTTAAAAATGGTAATAAACCACCAGTTTGTAATACATAACCAAAATGTAATCGACGTAACATTGCTAGAGTTTCTTCATATTGTTGTTCCCATAACCGTTTAATATCAATTACTTTTGAGTCATAATAAGTAAATTGTTCACAAGAGTTAGGTTTGGAAACTAAGGCAAGTATATCTAATAAGGTACTTTTACCACAACCACTTTCACCGACAACAGCAACAAACTGACCTTCATATAATTTCAATTCTTCAATATAAAGTTCAAAAGTTGCCCCACCTTGTTCACGGTGTTTTAATACATTTTTTAATTCTAAAACTAAATTATCCATTGTCTGTATAGTGTAGCAAATAATTAGATTTAATGATACAATACGTTGTATTAACTGCTTGGAAACAAATATGACATCCCAAACAATACTAGTTGTTGATGATAGCCGGGTTTCTAGGATGCTAGTGCGTGCTATCATTGATCATGCTGATAAAAAATTACAAATTATAGAAGCTAATACTGGAGAAGAAGCTTTAACAAAAATTAAAGATGTTACTGTAACTATTGCAATTTTAGATTTAAACATGCCAGGTATGGATGGGTTAATGTTAGCTAAAGAATTACTACAATATTTTCCTGATATTAAAATAGGTTTACTGACCGCTAATATTCAAGATATAATTCGACAAAAAGCCAAAGATTTAGGAATTAGATTCATTCCAAAACCAATCACTGAAGAAAAAATCTTAAGTTTTATTTATGGATGATAACATTCAATTATCTGAATTACAGTATGATGCTACCGTTGAAATATTGAATATTGGGATGGGATGTGCTGCTAATGCCTTAAGTGAAATAGTTAATGAAGAAATTAAATTATCAGTTCCTAGTCTGAAGTTTTTATATAAACGACAAGTGGTTGAATGTTTTGATGCCTTGTCTAAAAATATAGTAGCAATTAAACAATCTTTTCAAGGAGCTTTTTATGGCGATGCTTTATTAATGTTCGCTCAAAATAAAGGTATTAGATTGGTTAGTATTTTAATGAAAAATCAAATATCAGCTACCGAATTATTAGAATTAGAAGCAGATGCTATGAAAGAAATTGGTAATATTATACTAAACACATGCCTTGCAACTTGTAGCAATGTTTTATCCAAAGATTTAATTACTGAGATACCAGTCTTCATAAAAGGTACAGCCGAAGAAATATTTGATAATAGATTTGATAATATAATATTATTTATACAGGTTAAATTCAGTTTACAACATGAAGATATAGATGGTTATGTCGCATTTATTTTAGAAACTTCAGCAATTGAACAATTAAAAATTAATATTGATATGTATCTATCTAAAAATAGTTAAATTAATTTTAATGAAATTACTAGCAATTGACACTTCCACCGAAGCATGTTCCTGTGCTTTATATATAGATGGCGAAACTCAATCTCGTAGCCAACTTGCTCCACAACAACATACCAAATTAATTTTACCTATGGCAAATGAATTACTTGCTGAAGCTGAGATAAAACCAAGTCAACTGGAAGGTATCGCTGTTGGAAAAGGCCCAGGAAGTTTTACTGGACTGCGTATTGCCTGTGGGATAGCACAAGGTATCGCATTTGCCGTTGATATACCAATTGCCCCAATATCCTCTTTAGCTACTTTAGCTCAAGCTGCTTATAGGGAAACTGGCAAACAACAAATTTTATCTGTTATTGATGCTAGGATGACGGAAATTTATTACGGATATTATAGCTTAAATGCCCAAAAAATTATGCAATGTCAGATAGCAGATAAAATAGCTAAACCAGATACCATTGATATACCGACAACTGAAAGATGGTATGGAACTGGTAATGGTTGGATCTATGCAGAAATATTAAAAAATAAATTAGGAACATTATTACAAAATTATCAAATAGATAAATATCCTCAAGCTAAAGCAATGATTCCACTAGCGTTAGATATATTTAAACAAGGACAAGTAGTTGCTGCTGAAGATATTAATCCAGTATATTTACGTGAAATGAATTAGCTAACTTTCTAATAAATGACTATGATTGCTACCAGCTGTTGGCCAGCTCCTGCTAAATTAAATCTATTTTTACATATTACATCTCGCCGAAAAGATGGTTATCATAATTTACAAACTATTTTTCAGCTTCTTGATTATAGTGATATTTTAAATTTTAAGCTAAGATCAGATGGTCAATTATTTTGCATATCGACATTAACAGATTTAAATCCAGAACAAGATTTGACCTTAAAAGCAGCTCGTTTACTCAAACAATACAGTAATACACCATTAGGTGCTGATATAAAAGTTGAAAAAAAAATTCCAGTAGGTGGAGGATTGGGAGGAGGTAGCTCTGATGCTGCAACTGCCTTATTAGCTTTAAATAAGCTATGGAACTTAAATTTATCACTTGATATTTTAGCTAAATTAGGCTTAAAACTAGGGGCAGATATACCCGTTTTTATCTATGGCCATACTGCATGGGCTGAAGGAATAGGAGAAATTTTAACACCAGTAGATTTAATAGAATCTTGGTATTTAGTAATTCATCCAGGCTGTAATATATCAACTGCTGAGATTTTTAATGCTAAAGACTTGACAAGAGATTCTTTTCCTATTATAATGCGTGGCTTTATGAATGGTAAAGGTATTAATGTATTTGAAAAAGTGGTGTGTAAATATTACCCACAAGTAAATGAAGCTATTGACTGGTTAAATCAATATAGTTCAGCTAGGTTGACTGGGACTGGGGCTTGTTTATTTGCCAAATTTAATAATTATGCTCAAGCTGATTTAATACTTAAGAAATTACCAAGTAAATGGTATGGTTTTGTTACTCAAGGAAGAAATATTTCTCCAGCCCATTTGTAAATATGAAAACAATCTTGTAATTTCCAATCTTCTCTATAAAATTGGGGTATAGCCAAGCGGTAAGGCACTGGGTTTTGATCCCATGATCCCAGGTTCGAATCCTGGTACCCCAGCCAATTCTAAATTCATCAACTTAACTCGCGGGAGTCCTTGCTGTGTCTGCTAACCGCATGATGGTCTTTACTGGCAACGCCAATCCTACTTTGGCCAACTCAGTAGCTAAACATCTGAATTTACCTTTGGGAAAAGCTGTAGTTAACCGTTTTAGTGATGGTGAAACTATGGTAGAATTACATGAAAATGTTCGCGGTAAAGATGTTTTTATTATCCAACCAACTTGTGTCCCTACTAATGACAATCTGATGGAATTATTGGTTTTTGTTGACGCAGTCCGACGTGCTTCAGCTAGCCGAGTCACAACTGTAATTCCCTATTTTGGTTATTCACGTCAAGATCGTCGTACCCGTTCTGCTAGAGTCCCTATTAGTGCTAAAGTAGTTGCTAATATGCTTGCTAGCGTTGGTACTGACCGAGTATTAACTGTTGATTTACACGCCGAACAAATTCAAGGTTTTTTCGATTTTCCAGTTGATAATGTTTACGCTTCACCAATTTTAGTCAGTGATATTTGGCGACTTCAGTATCCTAACTTAATGGTAGTATCACCAGATGTTGGCGGGGTAGTTAGAGCTAGAGCTTTAGCTAAACAACTAGATGATGCTGATTTAGCCATTATTGATAAACGTCGACCACGTCCAAATGAATCTATAGTAATGAATATCATTGGTAAAGTGGAAAATCGTACTTGTGTTATCATCGATGATATGGTTGATACAGCTGGAACTTTATGTGAAGCTGCTGGAGCATTAAAAAAACATGGAGCTGCTAAAGTGGTAGCTTATTGTACTCATCCAGTGTTATCTGGTAAAGCAGTGAGTAATATTAAAAATTCACTATTAGATGAATTAGTTGTTACAAATACTATTCCACTTGTAGAAGATGCCGCAGCATGTCATAACATTCGCCAACTAAGCATTGCAGAAATGTTAGCTGAAATTATGCGTCGCATCAGTGAAGAAGAATCAGTTAGTTCCTTATTTATGGATTAGCCTTGCAGGAGCTAATATTTTCAACTTAAAATTAAGATTATAAAAAAATGGAAAACTTTGAAATTAATGCACAAAAACGCACTGATATAGGTAAAGGTGCGAGCCGCCGCCTACGTCGTTCCGGTAACATCCCGGCAATTATTTATGGTGGTGATCAAAAACCAGTGGCTTTAACGATATCTCATAACGAACTATTAAAACATTTAGAACATGAGGCTTT
>DRQV01000106.1 GCA_011371325.1 Thioploca sp. | reverse complement strand
TTGTATGGTTCGACACTACCAACGGAAAAATAACTAGTTTTCAACTTTGTTATGATCGTGGCAAGCAAGAAAGAGTCATATCATGGGATTATGAAAAAGGTTTTAGTCATCACAATATTGATGATGGAGAAACTTCCCCACATAAAAATATGACTCCAGTATTTATCCAATATGGAAGATTTGCCCATCATGAAGTAATGCCAAAATTTCTCCAATCAAGTAGCCAAATAGATACTACAATTAGCTATTTTATTATACAAAAATTAAACGAATATATAAACAAAAATCCACATGGATAATACCATATGACATTCTATTTATAGACTAAATTACTATGCCTATCTCTCAAGAATTATCTGATGCTCAATGTGAAGAACGTATAATTGCCGCCAAAGCTAAACTCGGTAAACGATTAGTAATTTTGGGACACCATTATCAACGTGAAGAAGTATTTAAACATGCTGATTATGCAGGAGATTCTTTAAAATTATCTCGGCAAGCTACCCAATCGGGAGCGGAATATATTATATTTTGTGGTGTACATTTTATGGCCGAAGTGGCTGACATATTATCAACCCCAGAACAAATTGCCATTTTACCAGATTTAGCTGCTGGCTGTTCAATGGCTGATATGGCTAATTTGGATAAAGTGGAACAAGCCTGGCAAGAACTATCCACCATGTTAAATCCAGATGAATCAGTCACTCCTGTTACCTATATTAATTCTGCTGCTAATCTAAAAGCATTCTGTGGTCAACATGGTGGTATCGTTTGCACTTCTTCCAATGCGAAAAAAGTTTTAGAATGGTCTTTCAATCAGCGAGAAAAAGTACTCTTCTTTCCAGATCAACATTTGGGACGTAATACTGCTTATGCTATGGGAATTCCATTAGAAGAAATGGTTATTTGGGATTTTGATCAGCCAAATGGTGGATTAACTAAACAGGAAATTCAAGCAACTAAAATTATTTTATGGGATGGTTTTTGTTCAGTTCATCAGCAGTTTCAACCTGAGCATATTGATCAATATCGTGCTACTTATCCAGAAGGCAAAGTAATATCACATCCAGAAGCTCCATTTGAAGTTTGTCAAAAATCGGATGTAGTTGGTTCAACCGAAGTTATTATTCAAACTGTGAAAAAATCTCCGGTTGGTAGTCGTTGGTTAGTTGGCACAGAGGTTAATTTAGTTGATAGATTGGCTAAACAAAGTAAAGTAGAAGGTAAATTTGTCCATTATATGGCTCCTGTAGTTTGTATGTGTTCAACTATGTATCGGATTGATCCACAACATCTACTATGGGTATTAGAAAACTTAGTTGCTGGTAATGTTGTCAATCAAATTAAGGTTGATCCTCAAGATGCAGAACAAGCTAAATTAGCTTTAGAACGTATGTTGGTAGTATCTAGTTAGAATAATTTGCAGGTAAGGTACATCTTAAAGTTTGAACTCCTCAAATTATATATTAGCTCCATAAAAAAACAGGTTAAAACATGTCTATTTTTAAAGCCTACGATATTCGTGGCATTGTTGATGATACTCTAACTCCAGAAATAGTTACTAAAATTGGTCAAGCTATAGGTAGCGAAGCTGCACAACGTGATCAAGCTAAAGTTGTAGTTGCTAGAGATGGACGTTTATCTGGTCCAGATTTAATAGAAGCATTAATTACTGGTCTGCAAATGGCTGGTCGAGAAGTTATTGATATTGGTATGATGCCAACTCCATTGTTATACTTTGCTACTTTTTATCTAAAAACTGGCACTGGGGTAATGTTAACTGGCAGTCATAATCCACCAAATTACAATGGGTTAAAGATTATGATAGCTGGTGAAACTTTATCTGAAGATTCAATTCAAGCCTTAAAAAAACGTATAGATACTAATGATTTAATAACCAGCGATGGCTCTCGGCATGTAGCTGATGTGCATCATGCCTATATTTCAAATATTCATAAAGATATTAAATTAGATAGACCATTTAAAGTAGTAGTAGATTGTGGAAATGGAGTGGCTGGAGCAATTGCCCCACATTTAATCGAAGTTTTGGGTTGCAAAGTGGTGAAATTATTTTGTGAAGTGGATGGCAACTTCCCTAATCATCATCCCGACCCAAGTGTCCCCAAAAACTTAGAAGATTTAATAAATACCGTGCAATCTGAAGGTGCAGACTTGGGTTTAGCATTTGATGGTGACGGTGATAGGTTAGGAGTAGTTGATGCTACTGGTGAAATAATTTGGCCAGATCGACAAATGATTTTATACGCTACTGATTTACTGCAACGTAAGCCAGGAAGTGAAATAATTTATGACGTAAAATGTAGTAATCATCTAGCTTCTGCTATTGAACAACAAGGTGGGAAAGCTACCATGTGGAAAACCGGCCATTCTCTGATTAAATCTAAGATGAGGTCAACAGGGGCTTTGTTAGCGGGAGAAATGAGTGGGCATATTTTCTTTAAAGAACGTTGGTATGGCTTTGATGATGCAATATACACAGCAGCTCGCTTGTTGGAAATTTTAGCTAAAGATAAACGTTCTCCAACTGAAGTTTTTGCCAGTTTACCAAATTCAGTAAATACTCCAGAATTAAAATTAGAATTGGAAGAGTTTGGAGAACATTATGAATTAATGGATAAAGTTAGAAATACTTTTAAGTTTGCTGATGCGAAAATATCCACAGTTGATGGAATAAGGGCAGATTTTGCAGATGGCTGGGGTTTAGTACGTCCTTCTAATACCACACCATGTTTAGTGATTCGTTTTGAAGCTGATAACCAAACAGTATTAGAAACGATTCAAAATCAATTTCGGCAACAATTTTTAACAATAGATAATACATTAAAATTACCGTTTTAAGGAGATATGTAATGAGAGCTTTTGGTTTTGCTTTTATTGGAGTTTTTCTATTATTATTAGCAGCTTCCTATCCATCATTAAATACAATGTTTCCAGAAATATTTAGACCAATATATGATGTTTTAAACTCAGTTGGCACGGATATTCTATACATATCTGGTATTTTAGCTTTAATCATTGCATTTTTTTCTTGGTTACCATCTTGGCTAAGTTTATTATTATTTCTTGTATTAGTGTTTGGTGGAGGATATTTTTTAATAGGTAAAGATATTCATCTTCGGATAGATACTATTGTTATTTTATAAGGTAACGGGTCGATATAAGATAATTCATTCTTAATTTAGCAAAAAATGAAAGATCAAATTACAGCAAAAACTGTTTTAATACTAGGGTTAGGTGGATTAGGTTCACCAGTAGCAATGTATTTAGCAGCAGCTGGAGTTGGCCATTTAGTGCTGGTAGATTTTGATCAAGTTGATTTATCCAATTTACAAAGACAAATTATTCATAGTAAAGTTGGAGAATATAAAGTAAACTCGGCTCGAAATACAGTACAAAAAATAAATCCAAATATAAAAGTTACTATTTATAATAAACATGTTGATGAAATTTTTCTCCAAACTATAATTAATAATATTGATGTGGTAGTAGATTGCAGTGATAATTTTACCACTCGGTTTGTTATTAATTCTATATGTGTGCGTAATAATATACCGCTAGTGTCAGGAGCTGCTTTACGTTGGAGTGGACAGGTTGCAGTTTTTTTACCCAAAAATAGTCCATGTTATCGTTGTTTATACGATGATGCTGAAGAACAAGTAGAAACTTGTAGTGAAGCTGGTATTCTTGCTCCATTAGTGGGAATTGTTGGTAGTATTCAAGCAATTGAAGTAATTAAAATATTATTAAATATGGGAAAAACTCTTTGCGGAAAATTACTATTATTCGATGCTTATCAAAATCACTGGCGTAGCATTAAATTACCAAAAGACCTAGATTGTCCAGTATGTTCATCAAATCGTTGACTGACATAAAAATTAGATGTATTATTTATACTTACTATTAGAAAGATATTTTAAGTGGTATCAGGTAATTTATAGGTATTCAGGAATATAATTGTGAATTAATGAATGAAGAATAGTTAATTACTAATGATTTTGACTTTCATTAAAAATTAATAATTCACAGTTAACCATTCACAATTAAAGATTATCCCAAATACATATAAATCAGGCAATATGTTTGTTACACCAGTAATTACTTAAATTTTTACAAAAATTATATTGAATATATTACCAATTGTTAAATTCGAGGCTATTTGAATGCTTATCAAAAAATATTTAGTTGTTTTCTGTTTACTATTAACACCATTACCTGTTTTTGCCACATCATATTGGACTCCAATGTTACAAAATTGGAACTTATACCTTGATAATGGAGTTGCTTATGTAAATGCTTACAATATGCCTAATCATTGTATTCATAGACGAGCTGAAATAGGTATAGCTACAGATGATAAATATCAAAAATTTTTGTTTGATTTTGTATTAGCTATGTATCAATTAAGAAGACAATTAAAAATTGTAATTGATAATGATGAAACTGTATGCAAAGTCATGGGTGCTGCTGACAAATAGGATGCTCAAATATGAGAATGATGAAGCTCTGTGGTACGGTAAATTACTACAGAGCTTTTTATCTAAACTAAGGAATTATTATGTTAATTAAATATATTATCAGTTTTACATTACTTATTCTTATCACCGGTTGTAGTAGTGACAGTAGTGATGATAGCAATACAAATTTTAGTTTAAGTGGAAATATCTCTGTAGGTAGTAACACTGCTAGAGACAGTGACGTAAACGATATTGAAACCAGAGAAATATCCAATAATAATATATACGAAGCTCAACCAATTCCTAATCCAGTAATTTTAGGTGGTTACGTTAATCAGTCGTATGCTGGGCCAGATGGACGTTTTTATGAAGCTGGAGATTGGGATGATTTTTTTGCAGTTGATTTGCGAGCTGGCCAAATTATCACATTATTTGTTACTAATCAAGATTTACTTGGGAATGATTTAGATTTGGCTTTGTTAAATAGAAATGGCCTGATTCTGAATGCCTCTGTTGGCGATGGTAAAACGGAAAATATTATTGTTCCAGCTGATGGCCATTATTTTGTACAGGTTCAAGCCCACTCTGGAGCTTCTAATTATGTATTGACTATAGGGCAGAATACTTATATTAATTCAGCCAGTATTATGCATTTAAGTGATAATTTTATACCCAATGAAGCGATCATTCAACCATCTCCTAAGATTCAAAAATTAGATGATAATAGAGTTACTGTTCAAAGTTCTGATTCAACTAGACGTATGTTAGTAAATTTTGATAGTATCAAAACTCAATCAATTACAGACAAATTTGTCAGTCCAGAATTAGAGCATAAATATAATACATTAATGGAGATAAAACGTTTACGAAAAGAAGGTATTGCAGCAGCTCCAAATTATGAATGGAGTTTATTGCAAACCACACCTAATGATACTCTATATAGGCATCAATGGAATCATTCTATGATTGAGCTACCACAAGCTTGGGATTTTACCACTGGAGATTCTTCAGTCATAGTTGCAATACCAGATACTGGGATATTACTTGGCCATCCAGATTTAGAAAATAAATTAGTACCAGGTTATGATTTTGTTAGAAGTCGCTACTCTGAGATAGATAGTGATCGTGGAATTGATACCAATCCGAATGATCCAGGTGATCAATTACCAGGTGGTAGTTCTTTTCATGGAACTCATGTTGCGGGAATTATAGCGGCTCAATCTAATAATAATGAAGGTATCGCTGGTGTCAGTTGGAACACTAGTATTATGCCATTACGAGCTTTAGGTAAAGGTGGTAGCGGTACTGAATACGACATTGAACAAGCAATCCGTTATGCAGCTGGTTTACCCAATGATTCTGGTACTGTACCAGCTTATCCAGCTGATATTATTAACCTTAGTTTAGGTGGAGGAGCATTTTCTGAAGGTACGCAAAAATTAATGGAAGAAGTTAGAAACGAAGGTATAATTGTAGTAGCTGCTTCTGGTAATGAAGATACTGATATTCCAATGTATCCAGCATCATTAGATAGTGTTATTTCAGTTGGAGCAGTAAATATTAATAAACAGAGAGCTTCTTATTCTAATTACGGCAGTTATTTGGATATAGTAGCTCCTGGTGGTGACAATACTCCAGATATTAATGGTGATGGTAATCCAGATGCGATTATTAGTACTATGGGAAATGATACAACTGCGGAAAATTTACAGATGGAATTTTCTTATAACTATGCAATGGGTACTTCAATGGCAGCTCCACATGTATCTGGAGTAATCTCATTAATGAAAGCCGTAAACCCAAATTTAACTCCGCAAAATATAGATGATTTATTAGCAAATGGAAAAATGACCGATGATTTAGGAGTTGATGGACGTGATGATAAGTTTGGCTATGGATTAATCAATGCAAGGAAAGCAGTAGCTGCGGCAAGTAGTTTAAATACTGGAGGAGAAATAGTATTACCAGTTGCTCCACCATTTTTAGTAGCTAATCCTAAGTCATTAAATTTTGGTACAACTTCTAATTCCACCACTTTATCATTAACTAACTGGGGTGATGGAGATTTAGAAATAATTGATATTGAGGAAAATTCTGGTGGTTTTTTATTTATAAATGGTGATGGATTAGGCGATTATATTATTACTGTTAATAGAGATGTGTTAACAACCGGAACTTATTCAGCAACTATTACTATTACTTCTGATGTGAACATAGTTAGAGTACCAGTCATTCTACAAGTTAGTAATTCTAGCGATACTAGTGGCGATGCTGGTTTACATTATATTTTATTAGTTGATCCAGGTACTTTAGATTCAATTCAAGAAGTACAAGCAGAAGTAAGAAATGGTTCATACTTTTTCCGGTTTGATAATGTAGAAGCTGGTGAATATATTATTGCAGCTGGTAGTGATTCTAATAACGATGGTTTTATATGTGATGAAGGAGAGGCTTGTGGAGCATTTTCAACCATATATCAACCTACTACCATTAATGTCAGAAATAGTCGTAGTAATATCAATTTCAGCACTAATTTTAATGTAATTTATCAATCTCAAGCTATTGGTAATAAAACCGTAAAACCACCACGCCGAGGGTTTGCTAGAATATTGGATAAGAAATATAAGAAGTATAAGTTAACTAAGTGATATCTTGTTCTTCTCCTAACTTAGGAACAATGCCATTAAGTTATTCTTGTCATACCCACGAAAGTGGGTATCCAGAGTCTCTAGATTTCCCGTTCCCCAATCTAGTTGAGGATAAGCTTCACGGGAATGACATTTAAAGGGTACTACAAATAATCACGTTATGTAGGGGCAATCCTTTATGGTTGCCCTTAACTTAATGGCATTGTAACTTAGGAAGTATACAAATTGAAAATATTATAACTCTGCCATGCCTATAATTTGGTAAAAATATTTTGGAATTAGTTACTTTGAAACATTATTTTTTTTATTGTCTCCTTAATAATAAACATCTATAACATGAAGAAAATTTTACACTTTGTTTTAATTGACTTTGAATGGGATATGACGGGACCCATCAATCAACTCACTTTTGAAAGAACGGCGGCTAAATCCCTAGAACCTGATTTTTTATGGGAGATAAAATGTTTTACTTTGGGTGAACAGGCGAGTGAATATGATTTTGTAATAACTTTCACACCGAACAAAATGAAAGGTTTGTTTGGGAAAATCCATAATAACATCAAATTACGAAGAACCGCTTTTCGATGGCTTAAAGAACATCAAAATCAGTATGATGCTGTCGTTATGCGGTATAACTATGCTGATCCTTTTGTATATTGGAATAGCCGCTGGTTTAAAAATGTTTTTACTATTCATCACACTTTTGAAATTGAGCAAATTCAACTTGGTGGTGGCATCAAGCAACTCTTTGCCTCTTTTTTGGGAAAACCTGATTTGACTCAAAGCAAAATGGCCAATCGTCTGGGTAATGGAATTGTGGCAATAGTAGTATTTATTGAAAAACACTTAGGTAAGCGTATTTTAGCTAGGACAAAAGGGATTCTTGGAGTAACACATGAGATTGCTGAGTATGAAAATGCTAGATTGAAACAAAAAAAAACCTGCTATTCTTTCCCTAACGGCATTGATGTATCAAGTATTGAACTTGCTAAAGATGAACGTGCTGATATTCCTAAATTGATTTTTCTTGCTTCTGATGTGAGTTTATCTTGGCATGGTTTGGATTTACTGATTGATACATTGAGAAACTCGAAAGAATCGTTTGAAGTTCATATTATAGGCAGTTCTTATAGTCAATTTGCGGAAATCTGTATGGGAGATGCAAGGTTTATTTTTCATGGTATGAGAGATTGGGATTACCGTAAACGCATTTTTGCGAAATGTGATATAGGTATTGCCCAACTTGCCCTTGAGCGAAAGGGCATGAAAGAAGCGTGTAATCTGAAGGTGAGAGAATATTTGGCGGCGGGATTATCGGTTTATTCTGGACATAAAGATGCAGGGCTACCTGATGATTTTCCATTTTATAAACAAGGTGCTGTTGATACGACTGCAATACTTGATTATGCGATGGAATGCAGGAAATTTAGTCGAGAAGAAGTAAGAAGGCAGGCAACCCCCCATATTGAGAAAAAAAATATGATGCTGGATTTGGCACAGTGGATTGGGAAAGCTATTCAAAAATAAAAAAGGCTCAATCCCTGGGATTGGAAAATGAATTTGCTATTCTACCAAAAAAGTTTCTTAACTTTGAGCAAATTTGGTAGGCATCTTCCACACTCAAATGTTCTCCCATTGGTAAGCTCAATAATTCCTTATCTACCCTATTGATAAACATATTTTCATCAGCTTGATTGGTATATTCATACGCTTTCAGTTTTGGTAAGGCAATGGGGTAATGAATGCCAGTTTGTATATTATTATTTGCTAGGTGTTTTTTGAGTTCATCACGTTTTGAGGTACGGATAACATATAAATGGTAAGTGTGTCTCGTCCAATTTTGTTGAACTGGTGCAATAATATTTACTTCATTTTTTAACTCTTGTTTATAAATATTTGCTATTTCAATTCTTTGGTTGAGCCAGTTATCAAGATATTTCAATTTGACATCCAAAATAGCAGCTTGTAGCCCATCCAATCTTGAATTTCTACCTTCAAATTCATGGTTATATTTTTCAATTCGTCCATGATTCGCAATCATTCGACATTTTTTAGCTAATTCAGGATCGTTGGTAACTATTGCTCCTCCATCTCCATAAGCTCCAAGGTTTTTACCTGGATAGAAGCTAAATGTACCAATATCACCTATTGTTCCTACTCGTTTATTTCTGTATTCAGTTCCATGAGCTTGAGCACAGTCTTCAATAATTTTTAGATTATTTTTTCGAGCTAAATCTACTAGTGATCCCATATCACACGGATGCCCATAGAGATGAACTGCTATAATAGCCGATGTTTTATCAGTAATACGTTTGTTAACATCTGCAATATTGATAGTATAATCATCTTGATTGGCATCACAAAAAACTACACGATGTCCACTTCTTGTTACTGCTTCAGCACTGGAAATAAAACTATTACCTGGCACAATAATTTCACTATCTTTAGGCAATTCTAAAACTTCGATAGCAATTTCTAAGGCATCAGTCCCATTGGCTACACCTATACAATAATCTGCTTGCTGATAGTTAGCAAAATTATTTTCAAACTGAGTTACATATTTCCCACCGATAAATGAACTATCACGAATCACGGATTGAATGGCATTATCAACTTCAGTTTTTATGGATTCATATTGTTTATATAAATCAAGGGATTTAATCATGGTTCAATAATCTATTTCGCGTATTATTTTGGCTGGATTGCCAGCGACAATCATATTAGAAGGTACATCTTTTGTCACCACACTGCCAGCACCCACAAGACTATTTTGTCCTACTGTTATTCCTGGTAATAAAGTTACATTAGCACCAATCTTGGCATTACGTTTTATGCGTGCACCACATAATTCATTTTTGACATTCGGATGTTTTGGAAAACGGGCATTGGTCACAACAACATTAGGCCCAAGCCACACATCTTCTTCTAAGATACTGTATTCTGGAATAAAAGCTTGTGAATGAATCCTAACACCACTGGCAATTTTCACATGATGCTCTATCACTGACAGAGTACCAATACTAACATTATCCCCAATAGTGTTAAGTTCTCTTATGTTGGCTTTATTGCCAGTTTGAAAGTGATTCCCTATGGTATTACCAGCGTAAATCACAGTATGAGAACGAATGATAGCATGATTACCAATGATAGTTTTTTCATCCAGATACCCATTGAAAAGTGTACCTATAATACAGTAATCCTCAATAACGACATTTTCGCCGAGTTCAACATTAGCATGAATAATAGCGGTATTGGCTATCATTTTTGTCCTAATTTACATTTTTTAGGTTTAAAACGAAGATAGACTTCCTTCCCAGTTTCAATGGATTCGTAAATCGCACTAATAAGTTCCAAACTTTTCCTACCTTTCAAACCATCTACTAAATGTTGTTTGTTATTATTAATACAATCAACTACATGTTCATAATAAGCTTGATGACCAAAACCGTAAACATTGGGTGGATTGACAGAATAACGTTCCATTACTTCTTTATCACCAGATTGTTCTTCTATGAAATTCCAAATTTTCATTTGATTCACTGCAAAACCACCAATTTCAACCGTCCCTTTTTCACCCAGTATTGAAATAGAACCCTCTAAATCTTTAGGTCGAGTTGCAGTAGTTGCTTCTACAATACCCAATGCACCATTTTTAAATTTAAGTAAAACAACAGCAGTATCTTCCGTTTCTATATCAACTAATGCAGTAGTACTTTTAGCAAATACACTTTCTACTTCTCCCAACATCCATTCCAACATATCAACATGATGACTTGCTTGATTTGTCAATACACCACCATCATAAGCCCAAGTTCCACGCCATTTATCTTGATCATAATATGCTTGGGTTCGGCACCAACGAACACGTATTGTACCTAGCACTAATTTACCAAACCTACCTTCTTCCAGTGCTTCTCTTAATTTAACAACTGGAACATTAAAACGATTCTGTTTTATCACAAACAGCTTAATACCATTTTGATCACAAGCACGAATCATAGCATCTGCATCATCTAGCGTAAGTGCCATAGGTTTTTCAACCATGATATGTTTTTTGAATTTAGCCAAATTAACCACATGTTCTGCATGTAAACCACTTGGTGTCAATACACTAACTACATCAATAGACGTTGTTTGCATCATTTCATCCATATCGGTATAATATGGTACTTTAAACTGTTGTCCAATCAATTTAGCTTTATCTTCATTAATATCGCAGACAGCTACCAGTGTAGCTCCTTTAATTTGGTTTAAACCTAATAATTCCGAATGACGTTTGGCAATACGACCACAACCAACTAGTGCAAAATTTAACATATTAATCTATTTTTAAGTTTGATGGATTATTTAATAATATCCATGGATATTTATGGTTGTCTAATCTTGTTTTTAGCATAAACTACATAATACGGAGATAAAAAAAGACCAATTCTTCCAAGATACTTTATTAGTAATATTTTTAGGAAGTTTTGCATTGGTGTAAAAGTATTTCATTAAAAAATCTCTTCATATAACTTCTTTTCATCAGGGTCAATCAAACGATTATTATGCCACAACAGCGTAAAATTACCATTAAATTGTTGACAGGTTGTTTTCAGTTGTTGGAAAACTTCTAATGCTTTATCTTTTGCTCCCAATCCCATATAAAATTTATTAATAACAGTTCCTTCCATAGCAATCAGTGGACGTTCTATAACTTGGAATAAATCACTTTGAAATATTAGCTTTTTTCCCAAAAGTCACCGCATAATAGCCACCTAAAATTATACCAAAAAAAATCATTCCAAC
>DRQV01000105.1 GCA_011371325.1 Thioploca sp. | reverse complement strand
TATTATTTCGTACTTATAAAGTTTTAGAAAAAGTTGGTCGTTCTGTCACTTTGCAAAGTTTTGATTCTGAACATACAGATTTACTAGATATGATGACTACCTATGTCACCAAATTACAACCAACAATTGTTCCTGTCAAATCTAGTTTTTTAGAAAATTTAGGCAAGTCTACTTGTAAAACTTTTAATAATTTAATAAACTTCTTAGCTTTCGTTGGTAAGACGTTTACTTTGGTGGGACGAGAAGTAATATCACCATCTAGGATTCGTTGGCAAGCTATATTTTCCAATTTATATGCAGATGGATTAACCGCTTTGCCCATTATCGGCATGTTGGCATTTTTAACTGGAGTAGTATTAGCTTATCAAGGTGGTATTCAATTAAGCATGTATGGAGCTAATATTTTTATTGTTGATTTAGTCGGCATAACTTTATTGCGGGAGTTAGTACCATTATTAACGGCTATTATTATTGCTGGACGTAGTGGTTCTGCTTATACGGCACAAATTGGAACGATGAGAGTTACTAACGAAATTGATGCTTTGTGCACTATTGGGATTGTGCCAATGGAATTATTGGTATTGCCAAAATTACTATCTTTGATTATTTTAATGCCTTTAATTACTGCCTATGCAGATGTGATCGGAGTTTTTGGTAGTATGTTGGTAGCTAAATTCTCATTTGAAGTTAGCATTACCGATTTTTTACATCGATTTCCAGAAGCAGTTTCTACCACAAATTATTTAATTGGGATCGGTAAAACTCCTATATTCGCAACAGTGATAGCATTGGTTGGTTGTTATCAAGGATTTCGAGTTAAAGGTGGAGCAGATCAAGTTGGCAAACAAGTTACATTAAGTGTAGTACAAGCTATTTTTTTAGTCATTATTGTTGATGCAATATTATCGGTAATATTCAGTTGGCTTGGAATAGGTGCTTTGCCCAGTTTTATCTAAGAAACCATATAGGATACAATGAAGGATGAATTATATCTTGACGCAATTCATCCTTCCTACGTGAAATTTATTTTAGATACAGTCTGCATAATTTTATGCCTATTTCTGTTTTAAAACCAATAAAGTAATGTCATCCAAAACTTTCTGCATACCAATATGATTTTTAACATCAGCTATCACAGCTTGTTGAACCTGTTTAGCATCGTTAGACCAATTACAACTGACAATTTCACATAATCGTTCCAAACCATATTGTTTTTCATCTATATTTTGGGCTTCTGTAATACCATCAGTATATAATACAATGCCATCTTCAGGTAGTAATTCAATCTCTTGATGCGAAGTAAATTTAGTTATATCATCCACCACACCAACCATAAAACCTAAATCAAAGGTATCAATCCGTTCAATTTCACCATTTTTTCGCACTAATAATACTTCTTCATGTTGACCGGTTAATCGTAAAGTTCCATTTTTATAATCTAATAATGACAGAGTTAAGTTTTTATCAGTTGCCATCCGTTGAGCATTGTGATAAACAGTACGATTAACAATATTTAAAAATGTCTCAGGATTATCAATCCCAACCAGTAACAAAGCCCTGACAGTGGTTTGTACCATCAACATGATGACACCACTTTCCAAACCATGCCCGGTAACATCACCAATCCCAATTTTAATACGGCCATCATGATGTAGAACTTCATAATAATCACCACCAACTTCTTCCGCTGGTTCCATGAAACCAGCAATATCTAAGCTATTAATTTCTTCCAATTCAGCTTCTTTAGGCAAAACCATCTGTTGTAATTGTTTAGCAACATTCAATTCTGTACGCATTCTTATATTTTCTTCTGTAAGAAGTTCATTGAGTGATTTAATCTCTTTATTTGCTTTATCTAATTGTGAAGTACGTTGTTCTACCTTCTTTTCCAAGGTTTGATATAACAGTGAATTTTCCAGAGAGATTGCTACTTGAGAAGAAAGAATATCAACTATTCTTAATCGAGCTGAAGTAAATGCTCCTTCTGTCAAATTATTTTCTAAATATAATAAGCCAATGATTTTTCTTTGATGCAAAATTGGACTACACAAAATTGATTTTGCTTGCTGTTGTTGAATATAACTATCTGTAGTATAAATTCCTTCTTGCCTAGCATTAGTCAATACCACTGATTCACGAGTTCTTAGCACATAATTTACTACTGAAATAGGTAAATTATCAGCCAAAGGAATTGACTGCAAAATAGTAACTTTTTTAGTATCCAATAACCCCTCTGCTTCAATCAGCCATGAATCATCTTGCTTTAAAATTAATAAACCTCTTTCGGCACCAGAATTTTCAATCACAATCCACATGATCTTTTCTAGTAATTTACTAAGAACTATTTCTCCAGCAAGAGCTTTAGAGGCTTTAGTTACACTATCCAAATCTAATATTGTTGAGGTGTGAAATATAGTTGTTGAAGCAGCAACTGTCGCAATAGTTTCAGGTAAATTAGGTATTATATTTTGTCTAATTAAGTGGGAATATTGGGTTTCTAAAAGCTCTAATTTATTAGTTGCCGCCCATTTTTGATAACCATATTGGGCTTTTCGTAGATAAACTTGGCTAATCTCTTCTTTATTTCTACCCAACCAAAATTTAGCTGCAAGTTCATTAGCAAGTGCTTCATTTTGAATAAAGTCATTTTCTTTAGCGGAAGCTATAGCATGGTCATATAAATCCATTGCTTCCAATATATCACCTTCAATTTTAGCAATTTCTGCTTGCACCAACTGATATTTATGTAAAAAGTTCTCCTGACAATTATCTGCCCAAATTTTCATCTGGTTTTGATTAGCTTGTAGCTTTTCCATATACTGTTGTTGCAACTCTGGTGAAGCAGAAGGATAGAGAGCTATTAAAGTTAGTGAATAGTAAAAATTATGCTCTGCAACACAAAATACTCCTAACACATAATTGATTTGCTGTTCAGAACTTTTAGCATATTCTAATGCTTTAGTTGGTTTATCATAAAGATATAGAATTTGTAATTTTAAAATTTGGTACATACACAGGGATAAAATCGTTTGATGGTCATGACATTCTTTAGTGAATTGTTCATCATCCATTTTACCATTTGCAAATGTTGCTCTATCAGTTGTCAAACCAGTTAAATTCAATACTCCAATTTGACACCCTATGATAGTGTCTATTGCTAATTGATTTCGGTGTTTTTTACTAAGTGCTAACAAATGGGTAATTTCTTCCAGCAATTGATTTAAATTCAAACCTTGACTAAAGAGGTTATATAGCTTAAACATCATAATATAACCAATGACTTGCAATTCTCCTGATTCCAAACCAGCTTGATAACCTTCATCACTATAAATTAATGCACTTTGCAATGGTTGAGTCCAATAGTGAGCATGGCCAGACAACACATCACAAACAGCACATTTTTGACTCATATTATGAAATTTTTCAGCCAGATGATACGCCATATTGCTAAATTCAGCTCCCATTTTATAATTACCAAATACCGAGCCTAATAAGACTCCATAGGCTGCATAACCAAAGGGAGATTCTGAAATATTGCCGTACTTGAGAGAAAATTTGACAATTTTGCTAACTACAACTGCGAATAATGCTTGATTAGATTGATAAGTCGTGGTAATTAATTTTACTAAAATTTGAGTACCTGCTCGAATTAAAGGTTCTGTCATTTCTGTTGCATTAACTATAGAACTAATTGTTCTATCTCCTAAATTTTTTTGGACAGCAATCATTTCTGTCTGTAATGCAGTAGTTAAATCTGTTGTTGGTAGATCAATATCCAGTAATTTTAATGCTGTTCGTCCAGCTTGAGTGGCCTCTTCATACTTTGCCAACATAGTATATTGTACAGTCAACATACTGTATAATGAGGTTTTTTCAATTACTGATTGAGCTTTATCCAGTGTAGTATAGATTAATAGTTCTGACTGAGAGAAATTATTATTAAGAAATTCAACCTCAGCTTTTTCCTTATGTAAATCAAAAGTTAAAGTATAATTTGTCGACCAATGACTGTCATTTAAGCATTTAATGCCAATAGTTAAATATTGTAATGCAGCTACATAAGCAGTAGCATTTTTAGCTTTTTGCCCGGCTACTAAATTTAATTGAGCGATTTGTACCTGTTTTTGAATATCTGTAATTAATTCTCGTCCCGCATTAAGATGGTCAACTACCTCAAAATATTTTTCTACCAATTTTTCGCTAGAAATATTATCCAATAATAGATAGCCTATTTGCAAATGTACAGCTTGTTTCTGTTTAGCCTCAATCATCGCATAGGCAGCTTGCTGAACTCTATCGTGCAGAAATTTAAATTGAGATTTATCATCTAAAAATTGAATCAATCCTTCAGTAATTGCTGGTTGTAATCTATCCGCAATTTTTGACTGAGAAAGTTCAGAAATAATAGCCAGCATAGACAAGTCAAATTGATTCCCAATACAAGCTGCCAAGCGTAATATTTTTGAGGTTGGTTCGGGTAATTTATTAATCTTATTAGCCATTAATTCTACTACATTATCAGTAATATCTTGAGAAGCTATCTGGGCAATATCCCATTGCCATTGTTGCTGTCCAAACTGCAATAACTCTTCTTCATACAAAATATGTAAAAATTGATGGGTAAAGAAAGCATTACCTTGAGTTTTCTGATAAACTAAAGTGGCTAAATCCTGAACAGAATTACATTTCAATGTATCTTGTAATAAAGTAATAACATCATTGAGTTGTAAATTTCTTAATTTAATAGTATTGATAATAGAGTCGGTCTTTTGTAATTCATCAATTGCCATGCTAAAAGGATGATTAGCATCAATTTCATTATCCCGATAAGCTCCAATAATTAATAGGTGCTGAATTTCAGTATCCAATATGATAGCTTTCAATAATGTTAATGAGGCAGAATCTACCCATTGTAAATCATCAATAAATAAAATAAATGGGTGTTCTTTACTGCACAATACTTTGATAAAATTTAAGAAAAATATTTGGAACCGATTTTGAGATTCAGTAGGGCCAACTTCTGCCACTGGTGGCTGTTTACCAATAATTAATTCCAAATTTGGGACTACATCAATAATAATCTGACCATTATTACCCACTGCTGTCAAAATTTTACTTTGCCAACTAGTTAAAATTTCAGTGTTTTCTAATAGTAAATAGTGACAAAGTTTATTGAAAGCCTTGGTTATAGCAGAATAAGGGATATTTTTTTGCAATTGATCAAATTTTCCAGCCGCAAAATAACCTTGTTTTTCAGTCATGGGTTTATGAACTTCATGTACTAAAGCAGTCTTGCCAACTCCAGAATAACCAGCCACTAATACTATTTCTTTATTGCTATTGCTGACTCGTTCAAAGGATTGTAATAAAATATTAACTTCATGTTCTCTACCATAGAGTTTTTGGGGAATTTCAAATTTACTGGAAAAGTCATGTTGGGCTAATTCAAACGGCAAACCTTGAATATTTTCAATACTTTCAAGGCTTAAAATTTTTTCTAAATCGGCTTTAATTCCAAAAGCTGATTGATACCTATCTTCAGCATTTTTAGCTAATAACTTCATTACAATATCAGAAATAACTTGTGGAATTTCAGGGTTTATTTCATTTACTGGAACTGGAATTTTCGCAATGTGACAGTGAACCAATTCCATTGCATCAGTATATTTAAAAGGCAATTGTCCGGTTAACAATTCGTAAAAGGTCACTCCCAATGAATATAAATCAGTACGATAATCCATGCTACGATTAATCCGGCCTGTCTGTTCTGGAGATAAATAAGCTAAGGTTCCTTCTAATTGTTCTGGATTTTTTAAGATGGGATTTTCTCGTGGTAGACGACTAGCAATTCCAAAATCGATAATTTTCAGATTTTTAGTATCAGTATTTATAATAATATTACTTGGGTTAATATCTTTATGAATTATATTATTCGTATGAATATTAGCTAAACCATCAGCAATTTGAATGGCAATATATAAAAATTCTTTTATAGTTAATAACTTATTTGCTATAATTTTTTTTAAGGAAGTTCCATCAAAATCTTCTAAAATAATAACTAAAATATTTTGATATTTTTCAATACCATAAACTTTAATTACTCCTTCTGAATCTAAATTGTAAATAATTTCATACTCTTTCTGATAGCGTGTAAGTTCAGAAGCAGTTGGATAATCTTGTTTTAACATTTTTAGGATAACTGGTTTATTATCCTTATTTCTTATACCACGATAAACAATAGAATTTATACTTTCGTATATTTGCTCTTTGATTTGGTAATTTGCAAGGGTAAACATAGTTAATTCCTGAATATGTGACTGATTTAAATTAAGAATTATTATGATGTTTTAAATTCTACAATAAAAGTAGCACCTTGGCCTAATTTACTTTCGCACCAAACTTCAGCATTCATAGCTTCGGCTAATTTTTTAACGATAAATAAACCTAAACCATTAGAATGTTCTTTACCAGTTGGTTTGGTAGTTAAACGATTAAATTTGCCAAATAATTTTTTTTGATCAGCTTCACTTAAGCCTTCACCTTCATCTTTAACTTCACAGCGAATCCTACCTTTATCTGTAATTAATTTAATATAAATATTTTTACCTAAAGGCGAATACTTAACTGCATTGGAAACAATATTATCTAATATTTGTCCTGTTAGATTAGTATCTAAATAAGCCTGAAAATTATTTCCTTCATATGAAAAATGTATAGTAATATTCTTTTCTTTAGCTCTTTTAGCATAGTCTTTAACTATATTTTCTACAATTGATAAAATATCTACGTTAGTTAAGTTCAATCTAATTTGGCCAGACTCAATTTGATTAACATCCAACAAATTTGTGATTAAAGTTGACATCTTTGTCGATGCTTGCTTGATTAAACTTGATAATTCGATAATCTCTTGTTTTGACATTTCACCACAATACTCCTCTATTTCCTCAGCATAACCCATAATTGCTGACAATGGATTTTTTAAATCATGAGCTGCAATACTAAGAAATTCATTTTTATCTTGGTTTAATTTCAGCAAATCCATATTTTTGGCTTCTATTTCTTTACTATAGTGAAGTGCTGAATTTTTAGCTTCAAGTTCTTGAATCATCCGGATTTTAGTAGCTTCTGCTTGTTGACGTTCGCTAACATCTTGAAAAGTCGTTAAGCCATAAATAATTTTACCATTATCATAAATTGGAGTACCCCAACTTTCGATAGGAATGTTTTGATCATTTTGCCGAATTTCAATGTCATCAACATAGGTTGTTTCCCCTTTTAAGGCACAAACCATAGGTAATTTTTCGTAAGGATACATTCGAGAAGTGCCAGCAATATAAAACTGATATACATCTACAATATTTTCAATTGAAACATCATTCTCAATTCGATTTTCAAAAATTTTCTGAGCTTCTTTATTGATATATTTAGGTTTTATGGTCTGTGCATCCAATACACATATTCCTATTGGAATTGCTTCTAAAGTTTGTTTAAGTGCAGTTTTATTAGTTTCTATAAGCATTAGATCATAATAAGCTCTTAAGCCTGCAATTGTAGTAACAAATAATTTACGTCGAGTCAATTCCGCCTTATATTTGTAGTCATTGATATCATAATTAATTATAGTTTTTTCTTCAGGGGCTTCACCTGATTGGCCAGTACGAAGAATTATCCTAACTAAATTATTTTGTAGATTTTCTCTAATATATTTTGCAACTTGTAAACCACTATCATTTTCTTCCATAACTACATCTAAAAATATGACAGCAGTATCAGGATGTTCTTTTAATAATATTTTTGCTTGTTTACCAGAATAAGCTGAGACAAAACTAATTGGTTTATCTTTAAACATGAAACCATCTAAAGCAATCTTGGTAACATCATGGATTTCCTGTTCATCATCCACAATCATTATTTTCCAAGTTGGTGAGTATGGGTCAATGAATGGTATTTGTTGATTATTAGATTCAGGTAATTTTTCCGATGGTAATACAATTTCATCTTCATCGGCTAAAATAAGTAAATCATCTGGGTTTGGCATATTATAGAGATACTTTTTATTCTTGATAAGGTAAATGTATTTGGTTAATATTTAATAATATTTTCTTCACATTTTAGAAATAATCAAGTATTCCTAAAACATAGCTAGTTTCACTCAAAGCATAATGTTTCATAAACTTGTCCAGCAAGATTTAATTTGTAAAATTTCCAGACTTCGCCATTGGTAACTATACCATATAAATCGATTTTTTTACCAGATTGTTCGTTATTCCAATAGTAAGCCTATATTTCAACTAATTGTTCATCTTGATATTACTTTGAATTTAATATTGTTAAAACTTGATTGGCAAATATATATAAATTATAGTAGAATTTGTATCAACCAAAAGTTATATAAGGAACTATAGATGAATAGTGAAAATACACATCGTTTCGTGAGTCGTTTAACCCGAAATACATTAGCTTTAGTATTGGCTGGTGGACGCGGAACTCGTCTTAAAAATCTTACTGATTGGAGGGCTAAACCATCCGTACCATTTGGTGGTAAATTTCGCATTATTGATTTTCCTTTGTCCAATTGTATTAATTCTGGGATACGGAGAATTTCGGTAGCAACTCAATATCGATCTCATTCTTTGATTCGACATATTCAAAAAGGCTGGAGTTTTTTACGAGCTGAATTTGGGGAATTTGTAGAGTTAATGCCAGCATCTCAACAGCGAATTGATGAATCTTGGTATGAGGGGACTGCTGATGCTGTATATCAAAATCTTAATATTATTCGTAGCCATGCCCCAGATTATGTATTAATTCTTGCTGGTGATCATATTTACAAAATGGATTATGGCCCAATGTTAGCTGAACATTTTGAAAATAAAGCTGATATGACTGTAGGTTGTTTGGAAGTACCATTGGAAATGGCCAAAGAATTTGGAGTGATGAGTGTTAATGATGATGGCAGAATCATAGAATTTGCAGAAAAACCAAAAAATCCTAATCCAAGCCCAAATAATCCTGATAATGCACTGGCATCTATGGGAATTT
>DRQV01000104.1 GCA_011371325.1 Thioploca sp. | reverse complement strand
TTATAATTTTATCAGTAGGACGCTTAGTTGAAAGAAAGAATTATGCTATGTTATTAAAAACAGTAGCTAAAATTCCAGAAAATAGTAAGATAGAAATCCAAATCGCAGGTGAAGGCCCAGAGAGAGAAAATTTAGTACAATTAGCTAAGAATTTGAAAGTAAATCTTAAATTATATGGAGAGAAATTTAAAACTGAACTAGTTAAAATTTATCAACAAGCTGATATCTTTGTATTACCATCTAAAAATGAAGGGATGAGTAATTCGGTATTAGAAGCAATGGCCTGCGGATTACCTTGTATAGTGAGTGATGTTGGTGGAAGCTCTGAGATGATAGAAAATAATGGTTTTGTACTACAAAAAAATGATGAAGAACATTTACAACTTAAAATTGAATACTTTATTAAAAACCCAGAACAAATAGAGTTAATGGGAAATAATTCTCGTAAAAAAGCAGAAACACTTAGTTGGGATGTTGTAACAAATAATTTATTTAAGATTTTTACTCAGTCGTTAACCAAATGAAAAAACAATTACAAGAACTACTTATAAAAACTGATCTCACAACAGATTTATCTTATCTTGGATTAATTAAAGTTACTGGTGCTGATGCCCAGCAATTTTTACAAGGTCAATTTACCAATGATATAACTAAAGTTAATTCAGAACAGCATCAATTAAGTGCATTATGTAGTCATAAAGGTCGTATTATTGTTAGTTTCCGTATTTTTCAACATGAAGCAGCTTTTTATCTTTTATTGCCTAAGGAAAGTCTTGCATCTGTAATAAAACGGTTACAAATGTATGTATTACGTTCTGCAGTAAAAATTGAAGATGCGAGTGGTAATTTGACTAGGATTGGTATTAGTGGGATAAATAGCGAACAAATTTTGACAGATTGTTTGTTTGCTCCGCCAGCAGAGATTGATAGCAACATAACTAAAGATGGAATTACAATACTAAAGATTGCTGGAACTATACCTAGATATATAATTTTAGGTGATAAAATTCCAATTGAATGCCTTACTAAACTAGCTAAATTAGAAGATTCACAAACTTGGCAGTTATTAGATATTCTGGCTGGTTTGCCTACTGTTGGGTTAGCAACAACAGAAGAATTTGTGCCGCAAATGATAAACTATCATAATATCAATGGCGTTAGTTTTAAAAAAGGTTGTTACACTGGTCAGGAAATCATTGCCAGATTGCATTATTTAGGTGAGGTGAAGCGACAGTTATATATTGCTAAAATAGATTCTAACAAAACTCCTCAATCAGGAAATAACTTACAAGCTAATGAAGAAAAAGTTGGAAAAATAGTAAATGTTGCTCCACATCCAGAAGGAGGCTTTCTTATCTTAGCTAGTCTTATTATTAAACATGTTGAAACTAATGATATTCATTGGGAAAATAGCAAATTACAATTTATGGAAAAAAGTTTGTAATACACTATTATATCATCTTCTTAAATTTACCCATATTTTTTATTCGCATTTTAAATCACCAAGTAAACACAAACTACAGCAACTAATAAATTTAGATAAAAATATGCTATAATGATGCTCTAACAAAAACTTTATTGGGAATTAATGAAGTTCCAGTTTAACAGGTTGGAACACAGGAAAATTATCAAAATATGGGTCAATTTGCCAAAGAAATTCTGCCAGTTAACATTGAAGATGAAATGAAACAATCCTACCTTGATTATGCAATGAGCGTAATTATTGGTAGGGCTTTACCAGATGTACGTGATGGTCTAAAACCAGTACATAGACGTTCACTATATGCAATGTACGAACTAAATAATTCGTATAATAAATCCTATAAAAAATCAGCCAGAATAGTTGGGGAATGTCTAGGGCGTTATCATCCACATGGTGATGTTTCAGTATATGATTCTATTGTACGAATGGCTCAACCATTTTCTTTACGTTATACGCTGGTGGATGGGCAAGGAAATTTTGGTAGTATCGATGCAGATAGCCCTGCCGCAATGCGTTATACAGAAATTCGCATGGCAAAAATAGCTCATGAATTATTGGCAGATATTGATAAAGAAACCGTTGATTTTAATCCCAATTATGATGGTTCAGAACAAGAGCCAAGTGTTTTTCCAACTCGTATTCCTAATCTATTGGTTAATGGTTCTAGTGGTATTGCCGTTGGAATGGCGACCAATATCCCTCCGCATAATTTAACTGAAATAATTAATGCCTGTCTTGCTTTGATTGAAGAACCAGAAATTTCGATTGAAGATTTGATGCAACATGTACCTGGTCCTGATTTTCCTACTGCTGGAATAATTCATGGTATTAGTGGTATTGCAGAAGCTTATCGAACTGGCCGGGGCAAAGTTTATATGCGAGCTCGTACCAATATTGAAGAGGATGATAATGGCAAACAAAAAGTTATTGCAACTGAGTTACCTTATCAAACTAATAAAGCCAGGTTAATTGAAAGAATTGCTGAATTAGTAAAAGAAAAAAAGATTGAAGGTATCACAGCTTTACGAGATGAATCTGATAAAGATGGAATTCGAGTGGTTCTTGAATTGCGACGAGGTGAAATTGCTGATGTAGTGCTGAATAATTTATTTAAACATACTCAAATGCAAGCTGTATTTGGGATTAATATGGTGGCTATAGTAGATGGAGAACCACGTCTATTACCATTGAAAAATATATTGGAATTATTTATTCGACATCGGCGGGAAATAGTAACTCGTAGAACAGTATTTGAATTACGCAAAGCTAAAGATAGAACTCATATATTAGAAGGTTTGGCAGTAGCATTGAGTAATATCGATGCGATGATTAAATTAATCAAAGTTGCTAAAAATTCTCAAGAAGCTAAACAGGGCTTATTGGCTAAAACTTGGCAAGCTAGTATTGTCAAAAAATTATTACAGCAATCTGATGCTTCAGTTTCTCAACCAGATAATTTATCTAGTGAATTTGGCTTATTAAACAATGGTTACCGTTTATCGGATACTCAAGCCCAAGCTATTTTAGAATTGCGTCTGCATCGCTTAACTGGTTTAGAACAAGATAAAATTGTTGAGGAATTTCAAACCTTATTAGTACGTATTTATGATTTACTCGACATTCTCAATAGCACTGATAGATTGATGCAAGTTATCCGAGATGAATTATTAGTTATACGAGATGGCTATGGTGATGAACGTCGTACTGAAATTATATTTTCTGAGGCTGAAATTAATATTGAAGATTTGATTCCAGCTGAAGATGTTTTAGTTACTTTATCTCATGAAGGTTATATCAAATCACAAGATATAGATACTTATTCAGCTCAAAAGCGAGGCGGTAAAGGTAAATCGGCTACCCAAATGAAAGAAGCTGATTTTATTGATAAATTATTTATGGCTAACACTCATAATACTTTATTATGTTTTACTAGTGCAGGTAAGGTTTATTGGCTGAGAGTGCATCAATTACCACGAGCCAGCCGTATTTCCCGTGGTAGACCAATTGTTAATTTACTCCCATTAGAAGCTAACGAACGGGTTAATGCAGTTTTACCAATTAAAGAATTTACTGAAGATAAGTTCGTATTTATGGCAACTGCTAAAGGTACTGTAAAAAAGACTTCTTTGACTGAATTCTCTCGACCACGTTCTAATGGAATTATTGCTATCAATTTAGATGAAGATGATCAATTAATTGGAGTTGATATTACTGATGGACGGCGGGATATAATGTTATTTAGTAAAATGGGAAAAGCGGTTCATTTCCAAGAAGAAAATACTATTCGTGCTACTGGTAGGACAGCTCGTGGAGTGCGTGGGATTAGATTAGCTCCTGAAGATATGGTTATTTCTCTGATTGTTAATTATACTGGCGGTATGGTGATGACGGCCACTGTGAATGGGTTTGGTAAGCGTACTCCAATCGATAGCTATCCAATTAAAGGTAGAGGTGGCAAAGGGGTTATTGCAATTAAAACTTCAGAACGTAATGGAGAAGTGATTGGGGCAGTTCAAGTTGAGGAGGATGATGATATTATGTTGATTACTAATGCTGGTACTTTAGTACGTACTCCAGTAAATGGAATATCTGTGGTTAGTCGTAATACTCAAGGAGTTAACTTGATTCGCTTAAGAGAAGAAGAAAAATTAGTAGGCTTAGATAAAATCTTGGATTTAAATGAAGAGGATGATCAGCAGTGAATTATGAGTTAAAAACAATTACTTGGGCATTGCTTATAATTGCAATCGTATTAGAAGTTTCTGGTACTGTTGCTATGAAATTATCTGATGGATTTACTAAATTTATTCCCATAGTGATTATGTTAACTTTTTATGCTCTTGGTTTAAGCTTATTGGCATTTACCCTTAAAGTTATAGACATCAGTATCGCATATGCAGTATGGTCTGGATTGGGAACCGTTTTAATAACTATTATTGGAATTGTATGGTTTAAAGAACCTGCCACTGTTACTAAAATAATTTCAATTGCACTTATTGTAGTAGGTGTGGTTGGATTAAATTTGGATCATAATGGTTGAATTAATTAGCCTTGCCATTTATCTTCAAGGCTAACTTAAATTATCAATCCCAATCTAATTGACTACCTGTTTGATATTCTCGTACCCTACCTTCAAAGAAATTAACTTCTTGATTTAATTCATATTCACTAATCCAAGACATCGGATGCTGTTTGACTCGATATAAATGTTTAAGTCCTAAATTATCACAGATATTATTGGCAATAAACTTAGCAAATTTAATATAAGTTTTTATTGGCATACCTATAATACCACCATCTGGCATAACCACTTGAGCATGTTTTTCTTCCAAATGTACTGCTTCGGCAATTATATCCCGTACTTTATTTTGTAATTCAGCATCCCAAATTTTAGGATTTTCCTTAATAATCTGACGAATAAGCCACAATCCATTAATAGAATGTAAGGTTTCATCTCGCCAAATATAGCTATATTGTTGAGCGGTATTTCTTAATTTACCTTTCCTCGCCAAGGCAAAAATTTGAGCAAATCCAAGTGGAAAAAACATATATTCAAAAATATAATAACTTACCAGATCTTCCAATAAAGCTTTAATAGCTTCTGGTGAACCTAATGGTGCATCGGAATTAACTGAATTAATTGTGAAATTTAAATTCCAATTGACTTTTTCTACTAGCTCTGGCATCTCTTGATATAATTCATATATTTGACCTTGACCTTTTTCATCTAAACCAAATGATTCCAAAATAAATACATAAGATTCAATATGATTAGCTTCTTCACACATTATCCAGCGAAAATATTGTCGCATTTCATTAGCTGTAATATGTTTAAAGATAACATTAATTAAATTATCAGGAACCATATTATCGCCAGCTGTCAAATATGATATATTGGTTTTAAATAACCACATTTCAGCTTCGGTTAATTGATTAGTATTCCATTGTAACTTATCTTCTCCCATCGGAATTTCATTTGGTACCCAAAAATTTTTGCGAGCAGATAAAAATCTATCTCTAACTTCAGTATATTTTACTGGTATAGGTTGACGTAAATCATAACCACGTCCTCCTACAATCTTAATATCAGATGAAGATGGTTGTTTGGAACCGATAGTTATTAGATCTAAAGTAGTTGAAACCGGTAAAACTTTCTTTTTTGGCATAATTTGTTCTCGAAATATTTATGGCAATTCTTATATATATTTTAATAACCAGATAAATTAATAATATTACAATAATAATGCTGCAGCTACTTTTCTACCTTCACTTCTTAATAAAGTATAAGTATGACAGGCTGCTATAGTATTCATTATTTCCAATCCTATTTTAGCTTCTATCAATGGAACTAATAATTCTGTAGCTGGGAAAATGCTGATAGTTCCAGTTCCTAATAGCACTAATTCTGGCTGTAAATCACATAATTGTTGGAAATTGCTAACTTGTAGATTGGTAAAACTAGTAACATCCCAAGCAATAATTTTATTTGGCATAACAATAATATTTTGCGAATAAACTTTATTATTCACAGTTATACTATCAGTATCTATTCGTTGAATTTGATAGCCGGCAGTATTTTCATCAAGGCTAAGTTTCATAAGCTAATTACAACAATTATTGATTTGAAGGGCATGGAACATCGGCATAAGAACAGAACACACAGCAATCACCTTTTTTAGGCTGTAATAATGTATGACAGTTTTCACATTCATAAAACCATTGACATGAATCAGTCGACATAGTTTCAGTTTTGCTGTGTCCACATTCAGGACAAGATATAGTGGATTCTAAAATCATATTACTTTAGAAAATCTTTGTTCAGTATTTTTGCGTAAGTAGATATCGAACGGCATACAAATATTTCTAATTAATAAACGTCCAACTGGTAAAATATCAATTTGTTGTTCATTAAGAGTTAATAAACCATCAGCTTGCATAGTTTCTAATTCTTTTATTTCAGTAGCGAAATAAGTTTTAAAATCAATTTGATAGTCTTTTTCTATCGTAGCAATGTCTAAAGTAAAGTGGCAAATTAATTTTGTTATTACAGTTCGACGTAACTTATCATCTTCATTAAGGGAAAAACCCCGAAATATTGGAATATGCCCAGCTTTGATTTTGGCATAGTATTCCTCTAATGTTTTAACGTTTTGGCTATAACTATCAGCAATTTGACTAATTGATGTAGTGCCAAGCCCAATCAGATCACAATCAGAATGGGTGGAATAACCTTGAAAATTACGATATAGAGTACCATTACGTTGAGCGATTGCTAATTCATCATCTGGCAAAGCAAAATGATCCATACCAATATATATATAACCAGCTTCCAATAATTGATTGGTAGTATTTTGTAAAATTGTTAATTTTTCAGTTGATGATGGTAAATCAGCTTCATTAATCCGGCGTTGAGGTTTGAATATAGTCGGCAAATGGGCATAATTAAATACTGATAGACGACTTGGTTTAACCGCAATAATAGTTTCTAAAGTTTTAGCAAAGCTTGTTTCAGTTTGATATGGTAAACCATAAATTAAATCAACACTTACTGATTTAAAACTCTCATTACGAGCTTGTTCTAATACCGCAAAAGTCTGTTCTGGAGATTGGATGCGGTTAACTGCTTTTTGCACTTTAGGATCAAAATCTTGTATCCCTAAACTCATGCGATTAAAACCTACTTCACGCAATAGAGCAATAGTATCTGGTTTAGTTTCACGAGGATCAATTTCTATGGAATATTCACCAGTATCATCATCAAGCAATTGGAAATGTTTACCCATTACTTTCATAACATCTTGTATTTGATTATGATTTAAAAAAGTAGGAGTACCACCACCCCAATGTAATTGAGTTACTGGCCGTTGTTGACTAAATAGTTTACCTTGCAAAGTAATTTCTTGATATAAATGTTGTAAATAGGGTATAGTTAAATCCCGATTTTTGGTAGCAATTTTATTACAAGCACAATAGAAACATACCGTGTCACAAAATGGAACATGTAAATATAATGATAATGGTTTGGTTGGGTTGCTATTTTGGGCATGAGTACGGTAAGATGTCTCATCAAATTCGCTATTGAATTGTACTGCAGTTGGATAAGATGTATAACGGGGTCCAGCTTTATCATAGCGACGAATTAAATCAATATCAAAAATAGTATTTTGTTGCATAGTATTCTCTGTGTACTTTATCTTAAATTTTTAAACGGTATTAAATAATTAGATGATTTTGTTTCAATAAAACTTAAATGATTTACAATTATGAACTTAATAAAATTTATACTCGTGGTTAGTATATTATTATCTGGTTGTGTCAAGATACCATTTCGTTATATACCAGCTCAAAATGTAAATGTACCTCGTGATGTTATGCCGGGTAATAATAATTTTGGATTAACATATATTGTAAGGCCAAATGATACTTTAGATACAATTGCTAACCAATACAATATTCCATATCAAAATTTAGCAAAGTGGAATAATATATCTCCGCCATATGAAATATATATTGGTCAAGCTTTAGTTTTATATCCTCAAGCAGTGTCAGCTACTAAATCTAGTTCTACGATTAAAATTCAATCTAAAAAATTAGGGGCATTAAATCCTGAATTACCTCAAGATAGTTGTGGGGTAAGTGTAGTCAGAATTAAAACTTTTTACCATAAGGGTCGGAAAAATCGTTTTTGTGGTTTATCAGCATGTGTTGGAGCTAGCTATATTATAAAAAATAATTCAGCTCAGGCAAGGATTATTGATATTACATATGCCAGTGATGATGAAGAACGAGTTTTGCATCGAGCTTTAAAAATAGAAGGTCAAAGTTTATTTACTGATAAAGTCTATGATGTAGGTTATACAAGAGATTCTTGGAATATTGTTGTAACAGATTGTTTTTGGTAAGTTTTAACTAAGTAATATTTCTTTTGTCATAACAGGTTGAACAAACTCCATAAATGTATAAATAATGATTAGTAATTTTAAAACCATGTTGCTTGGCTATAGTGCGTTGATGTTCTTCAATTACATCATCCACAAACTCGATAACTTTGCCGCATTTGATACATAATAAATGATCATGATGATGACCTGCATTTAATTCAAATACAGATGAATTATCATCAAAATGATGGCGAATAACTAAACCAGCAGCTTCAAACTGAGTTAATACTCGATAAATAGTGGCTAAACCAATATCTTTCCCTACATCCAATAATGCTTTATAAACATCTTCAGCACTCATGTGATGTTGGTTATTAGTTTCTAATAATTGTAGTATTCTTAAACGAGGTAAAGTTGCTTTTAGGCCGAATTTTTTAAGTTCTTCCATTATGTTTTTTATATTAAATTACAAACCTTATTCTTAAGTAGGAAAAAATCTAATGCCAAAGTTTGTTTTTGTAATCTTTATGTTATCTGGATGTTCAATGCACTTGATAGATATTCAACAAGGTAATGTTATCACTCAAGAAATGTTGGATCAACTTGAATTAAAAATGCCAGCTAAAAAAGTGCAATTTATTATGGGAACCCCACTCATAATAGATGTATTTCATCAAAACCGTTGGGATTATATATACACATTTCAAGGTAGTTATAAAAAACGTGAACAACGTCATATTTCCCTATTTTTTGATAAAGATAAATTATTACAAAAAGTAACAGGAGATGTAAAAATTGGTAAGCTAAATCAAACTAAACCGCTTCCATTACCAGATTTAGATCAAGAACCTATTTTATAGATTTACTGGAGTCCAATAAATTTCTAGTTTTGGACTCTAAAAATCTTACTTCACATAGTTTATCATCTATGAGCCAATTTGTCATGTCAATAGACGATCGCATTAAAACGATAGTTTCATTTAAGTCTATTCTTCCCATGCTGTTTATAACAAAAATATAGTTGCCAAGCCTAATAATGTGCTAAAACCAATAATATCAGTGATTGTAGTTAGGGTAACTCCTGAAGCTAAAGCAGGGTCTATAGATAAACTACGCAAAATAAATGGTATAAACACTCCTGATATAGCAGCTAAAGATAAATTAATCAATAAAGCACAGCCAATAATTATCCCCAATTTAACATTACTAAACCATACTATAGCAATCATAGCCACCACAAAAGCCCAAATCATTCCATTTAATATTCCAACGGCTAATTCTTTTTTTAATAACCATAATATATTAGTATTACTAATCTGATTCAATGCCATACCACGAATTACAATTGTTAAAGTTTGGCTACCAGCAATTCCGCCCATACTAGCGACTACCGGCATCAATATTGCCAATGCAACCATTTGTTCTAAAGTAATTGCAAATAAACCAATTACATAGGCAGCCATAAATGCTGTAGCTAAATTTACTCCTAACCACAAGGCTCTATCTCTAGTAGTGGCTAAGATTGGAGCAAACATATCATCGTCCTCGTCTAAGCCAGCTTGCCCCATTAAATGGTGATCTGCTTCAGAACGAATTACATCAACTACATCATCAATTGTAATACGTCCCATTAAATAACCTTGTTCATCAACTACTGGAATAGATAATAAATCTCTTTGTTCAAATAAAATAGCGACTTCATGGGCTGATAAATGAGCTGAAATTGGAGCTATTTCAGAAGACATCACTTGTGCAACAGTAAATTTAGGAGTGTTCGTTAATATATCTAACAATGATAACATTCCACGATAACAGTTATCACAATCCACTACCATTAAAACATCAGTTTTTTCTGGTAATTGTTTTAACCGACGTAAATAACTTGAAACCATTTTTAAAGTCATTTCAGTACGAACAGTCAATACATCAGTATTCATTAAGCCACCAGCGGAATCTTCCGGATAAAACAGCACTTGTGTTAAACGTTGCCGATATCGCCAATTCATCGCTTGTAATACTTTTTCTACTATATCATCTGGCAAATTTTGTAATATATCAACAGCATCATCAATTGCCATATTTTCTGCGGCAGCTGTAATTTTTGCAATCGGCATATTGAGCATTAACTCAATTCGTACATTTTCGCTTATATGAGGTAGAATATCCCCTGGTTTAATACTTTTTAATTGCCATAATTCAACTCTTTGTTTGGTCGGCAAAGACTCTAAAACATCGGCAATTTCAGATGGATGTAACCCATTAATAATATTATTTATTTCAGCTTTATTCCCATTATTTAGGGCTTCATGCAAGCTATCCAGAGTGGTCATAGGCAGGAATTCAGAGGTTAATATTCTTCAATGATTCGGTAATTTCTATTGGAGAACTCATTGCCATAGTTTGGCTAGTAAATTTAGTTAAATTCTTTATATTACTGTTTTTTATAATTTGTTTAACTTCTAAAAAAGATTCTGGATTAACACTAAATGAACGTAAACCTAATCCCAACAACAATTTTACATATTCACTATTACTAGCCATCTCTCCACACATACTGATTGGTTTATTCGCTTTAGTAGCAGCATCAACACTCATTTTAATTAGACGTAGAACTGCCGGATGTAAAGGATCGTATAAATAATTAACTGCTTCATCGCTTCTGTCTATTGCTAGAGTATATTGAATTAAATCATTAGTGCCAACTGATAAAAAATCAACTTGAGGAGCTATTAAATCAGTACAAATTGCCATGGCAGGAACTTCTAGCATAATTCCAAATGGCATTTTAGGATTAAAATCTAAAGATTTTTTTTGTAATTCTTCTCTTATTTCTTTAATTATACTAAATATTTGGGTTAGCTCTTGGAATCCAGTCACCATAGGAATCATCATCCGTACTTGACCAAGTGCAGAAGCTCGGATAATCGCTCGTAATTGCGGTTTAAATAGTTTGGAATTGTTTAGGCATAATCGGATAGCTCGTAGACCAAGGGCTGAGTTACAGGTTGTTGCATGACTACCTAATATTTGTTTATCAGCCCCTAAATCAAGAGTGCGGATTGTTATCGGCCCACCTTGCATAGCATTTATAACTTTAAGATATGCATCAAAATGTTCTTCTTCTTCTGGTGGAGTATGCCGATTCATAAATAAAAACTCGGTACGATATAGGCCAACTCCTTTACCGCCGACTTTTTTTACTGCTTCCATATCTTCTGGAAACTCAATATTGGCATGTAAAGTAATTGGAACTCCATCTTGAGTCACAGTTGGGGAAGATTTTATCTTGCTTAAAACAGCACGGAAGTGTTTTTGTTCATTTTGACGGGTTTGGTAATGACGTAAACAATGTTCATCTGGTGATATAAATATTACTCCATGTTCACCATCAATGATTAAGGTGTCATCAGATTTTATATAGGGGCGTGCTGTTCGTAAACCGACTATTGCTGGAATGCCTAAACTACGAGCTAAAATAGCTGTATGTGAAGTAGTGCCTCCAAATTCAGTAGCGAATGCTAAAATACCTTGATGCTGCATTAATACGGTGTCAGCTGGACTTAAATCATCAGCTAAAATAATAGTATTTGCCAAATTGGTTAATGCTGTTTCAAATGATATATCTGTATGACCATGTAAAATTCTTTGAATACGAATAACTACTTGTTCAATATCATTTTTACGAGAACTTAAATATGGATCATCCATATTGTCAAAAATCTGAATAATTTCATCACTTTGCATTTGCAAAGCCCATTCAGCATTACAGTTATGTTCGTAAATTAGGTCAATTGGAGCTTTAGCTAATAAACTGTCTTCAAGCATTAATAAATGGGAGTCAATGAATGCAGTTACATCAACAGTTGAGTTGGTAGGAATTTGTTCTTTTATAAGTTTCAATTGTTGATGAGCTAAGTCAATAGCATTTTGAAAACGACTAACTTCTGCTTCAATTTCAGTTACAGATTCTTTGTTAATTTCTAAAACATCTCGACGAATAACATGAACTTTACCAATAGCAATGCCTTTTGATACCCCAATGCCATGTAAAGTTAAACTCACTCTTCTTCTCCAAAACCACCCTTAATAAGATCGCTTACCTGCGACATAGCTATTTCTTCATCAATACCATCAACCGATAATTCTATTTCAGAACCTTTAGCTGCTGCTAATAACATCACTCCCATAATACTTTTGCCATTAACTTCTCGTTGTTTACGTTTTAATTTAATTGAACTGTCAAAATGTGAAGCTAATTTAACCAATTTGGTTGCTGCTCTTGCATGTAAACCTAATTTATTAACAATGGTAATGGTTTGTTTTAACATAATCACATATAATTTTATTCTTCTATTACAGAATTAACATCTAATATTCCTTGACACCCTCCAGATATGGCGATACTCACCATTGTATCTAAGTCGGCCGTTGAATAGTTCATAATTCTAACTAACATAGGGAAGTTTAATCCTGCTACCACTCGTACTCTACAATCAGGAATCAATTTACTGGCAATATTACAAGGAGTAGCAGCAAACAAATCGGTAAGCACCAATACTCCATGTTCTTTATTTAGAGTGTTACATATATTCTTTGCATGATAACAAAATTCAAAAAATTCATTTTCATGACGAATAGGTAATATTTTAACAGGCAGTGGCAAAGTACCCAACATTTTTTCTAAACTCTCCAACAGGGCAGAGCCTATATCATCATGGGTAATTAGTAAGATACCTACACTCATCTTATTCTGTTGCTAAATTTGTTGATACTAAAAAAGTGATACACAGTGATAGCAATTAGAACTATTAATATCTATAATGTTCTGGTTTATAAGGACCTTCTACAGGTATATTTAAATAATTAGCTTGAGCTGATGTTAATTCGGTTAAGTTAGCTCCTAAACGTTGTAAGTGCATTCTAGCAACTTTTTCATCTAAATGTTTGGGCAATACATATACTTTTTTATCATAATTCTTGTAATTTTGCCATAATTCAATCTGGGCTAATACTTGATTGGTAAAAGAATTAGACATTACAAAACTTGGATGACCAGTGGCACAACCTAAGTTAACTAAACGACCTTCTGCTAATAAAATCAATCGTTTACCATCAGGAAAAATTATATGATCAACTTGAGGTTTAATATTTTCCCATTTATATTGACGTATTTTAGCAACTTCAATTTCTGAATCAAAATGACCGATATTACATACTATAGCTTGGTTTTTCATTTGTTGCATATGTTCATGAGTAACTACACCTACATTACCTGTAGTAGTCACAAAAATATCAGCCAATGGAGCAGCTTGTTCCATAGTTACCACTCGATAACCTTCCATAGTTGCTTGTAAGGCACAGATAG
>DRQV01000103.1 GCA_011371325.1 Thioploca sp. | reverse complement strand
TTTATAGTTTTTCCTTTAATAGCCGCACATACAGCCACCTTATCCAGATTTGGTTCTCCATTTTCTTTGTATAGAGATAATGGTGGTAAAATCACAGGAATACCACTAGTTCCACCTGTGTATAATTTTAAAGTATCATTTAGCATGATTTCAAATTTTAGTTTATTATCATCAGTCCGAGTATATAAAGTTCCTCCATCAGCCACTGCAATTTTTTTAGCTTCCTTAAGTATCATTTCTAACAATCGAGTAGTATCTTTTTCAGCAGAAAGAGCGATACTAACTTTAAGCAAAGATTTAAGACGGGAAAATTGATCCAACATTTGATTCTGTTTTATTTCTTGTTCTACCATATATCATACTCCAAGATAAGAAAATGGCTCTATTTTAAAAATATTAGTTTTATTTAAGATGATAATCAGTTACTAATTTTACCAATTGTATTTAAAATTGGGAGCTTATATGTAAAAGATATGGAAAAGTAGAGTTAATCTCAGGAATAAATTGAGTTATTTAGATTTGGAAATAGACTGGATATTCTATGAATAAGTAGTTTAAAATTTTTCCAATATTATATGGGAATTCTCATTCCCAATTTTTATTAGCAGTCTTCTTTAAGAAAACTATAATTAACCCAACCAGTTATACATTCTTTATACTTTATTGGTATCCAATGAGTATTTTTAATTACTTTTTCTGGCCCGGTGATTTTTATTTCAGTTCCATTGAATGGTATAGCCCCAATTCTTTGTGATTTTTCATCAGCTTTAGAACGTATCCATAACATATCATCATTTCGAACATTTACTACACGATATTGACAATTTTTGGGAAATAATCGTAATTTTTGTCCAGCAGCTAAAGAATAAGGTGGTTGTAAATCATTCCATTTAGTTATTTCTTTAATGTCATAACCATATTTTTGAGCTATATAAAACAAAGTTTCTCCAAAAATAACAGTATGATAATTAGGACAATCTTTTTCCAAATAAGCAGGATTAACCCAACCACTGACTCCTTTATATTTAACTGGAGTCCAAGTTGTTTCTCCAATTTTAGTTTCTGGCCCAATAATATCTACTTCAATTCCATCAAATGGAATAGCACCAACTTTTTGATATTTTATTCCAGGCCCTAAACGCATAGTCAAAGAATCGTTTTCGCCTACTTTTATTACTCGATAAGAACATTCTTCAATAGCTGCAATTGCTTGTAAACTCCAAATTAATAATCCTACCGTGATTAATTTTAGTCTCATTAGATTTCACCTTAAAGTTTAAATAATGTCCAAAATTTTAGATTTAATGAATTCACATTGTATCTAATCAAATTCAGTTGTCAAACTTTATGGAAAAATTTGCACTAATATTTATAGAATTCCCCAATATATTGAGTTTCATGTATGATTTAATAATGTTTTCGTTCGGCATGGAGTATTATCTTTAACCAAAACTTAAGAATTGCTTATGACAATAAATGATTTATGGTATAAAAAACATCCTTTAAGTATTTTATTAATCCCACTATCTTGGTTATTTTGTGCTGTTGTACGAGCCCGTCGTAAAGCATATAAATTTAATTTATTTGCTAGTAAACATGTTACAGTGCCGATAATTGTAGTTGGTAATATTACAGTTGGGGGAACTGGTAAAACTCCTTTAGTAAGTTGGTTAGGAAAATTTTTAAAACAACAAGGGTTTAAACCAGGAATAATTAGCAGAGGTTATAAAGGTAACGCTAAAAAATGGCCACAAATTGTATATCCAAATAGCGATCCTTATTTAGTAGGCGATGAACCAGTATTGTTAGCTCGTCAAAGTGAATGTCCGGTGGTAGTAGCTCCAAATAGATTTCAAGCTGCATCTGTTCTGCAACGAGATTGTGATATTATTATCAGTGATGATGGTTTGCAACATTATGCATTGCATCATGATATAAGAATTACAGTTATTGATGCTACTCGTGGTTATGGTAATAACCGTTGTCTACCAGCCGGACCTTTACGAGAACCAATTGATTATCTTGCTGATATGGATTTTATAATATTTAATGGTTCAACAGACCAGACTGAAAATATTATGCAATATCAACTCAAACCGTTGTGTATGGTATTTAATAATCAAATATTATATGATTTAACAGAGTTAAAAGGACAAACTGTGCATGCGGTTGCTGGAATCGGTAATCCTGATAATTTTTTTAATTATTTACAAAAACATGGTCTTATTATCAACAAACATCCATTTCCAGATCACTATCATTATCATCCTAAGGATATTCAATTTAATGATAATTTACCAATTATAATGACTGAGAAAGATGCAGTTAAATGTCAAGCTTTCGCAAATTCTCAACATTTATATTTACCAATAGAAGCTAAAGTTAATTTTGCCGAACAATTGTTATCTTTGCTTAAAGACTTAAACTAAAAATTTATATACCTTGGCACCAGCGTTAATATTTATTAAAATTTTGCACATTTCAAAAAGATTTTGCCTCTCGCAACGCTAGTACTGCATTCCCAACGAAATTGTTGGGAAATGAGTAAATAAAAACCACTATGCCATTTTATATGTTGACTCTACCTGTTCTAAACCACTAATACAAACATCCAAATCCCTTAGCTTTCCATCTTCAATATCATATATCCAACCGTGAATAACTAATTTTCTTCCAGATTTCCAAGTATTCTGCACAATTGTAGTATTACACACATTAGCAACTTGTTCAATCACATTCTTCTCACAGAGAAAACGGAATTTTGCCTCTTCATCTTGTAAGCTATCCATCTCTGTTATATACCGACGATGAATATCTTTAATATGTCGTAACCAAATATCAATTAAACCATATTGACGAGCCCCTAAAGCAGCTTTAACTCCACCACACCCATAATGTCCACAAACAATAATATGCTTAACTTGTAGTACCTCAACCGCATATTGCATAACGGACAAACAATTTAAATCAGTATGAACTACAAGATTAGCTATATTACGGTGAACGAATATCTCTCCTGGCAATAAATCAACTATTTGATTCGGTGTTACTCGACTATCAGAACAACCTATCCATAAATAATCTGGTTTTTGCTCCTTCGCAAGTTCACTAAAAAAATTTGGGTCTTCTTTATTTATCTTTTTTACCCATTCATTATTTTTTTCAAACAGTTTATTCAACTCTCTCATAATATTTAACTCTTTAGATGCAAATTGATATTTAGGTTATTGTTTCGATTGTAATCTTTGTAAATTTTTCTTTACATAGCTATTACTAGGATTAATATTTAATACTTGTTGATAAAACTTAATTGCTTCTTGAGGTCTCTTTAAAATTTCCAAAATACCAGCTAAATTAATTCTAGCTTTCAAATTTTGCGGATATACTTTTAAGGCTTGCCGATAAGCAGATTCTGCTTGTTTATAATACTGACCAGCTTTTGATGGAGATTTACGACCTAATTCAAAATAAATGTTACCTTTATTAACTAGAAATTTTGCTTGATCAAAAGGCCGTAAATTAATATTTGCAGCTAAAGAATTATTAATCCATTGCAAAGCTTTACTATATTGACCTAAAGACTTATGGGCAACTACTAAGTTAATCGCTGTTTCAGTAGTTACAGAAATTGATTTAGTCCCATTCGGATTTTTAGTTTCTATGATAGCTTTGTTTAAAGCCGCAATACTTTCCTTAAAAGTAGCAATACTTTGTTCAATTAAACCCTGTTTCTGCTCATTCTTACCCTTTATAATTAAATGCTTACCTAATATAATCCAACCACGTTGTTTATTTGGTGATTGTTCTACATTATGTCGCCATAATTCTACCGGATTACGCCACATTTGATTGCGTAACCATGTTGTAGTACCTAAGAATATTAAAAATACAACAGTAACAGTTACAGTTTTATTAATTGTCAACCAACGTGGTAATTGTACTACTAATAGCCAACCACATACAATGGCTAAACCTAGATTTGGTAAATAAGTTCGATGTTCAAATATAACATCCCGAATTGGTAAAATGCTAGATTCCACCAAATGAGCTAAATAATAAAACAAAATAGCAAAAGATACTAGTGCAAATCTGCGTAAACCATATATGGCCAATCCTAATATTAATAAATGACCTATCAATGCAAAAATTGGCTCACTATCCATTAATCTAGCCATAAAATGATAATTTTCATTGCTAGAAAAAAAGCCTTTTACCATTAAAATTTTATTGTCATAGTCAATATGAGAGCTTGCCGACCAAAAAAACAAGCTAATATAAATCCATAAAACTGACATTTGGGTGGCTAGATATGCGGTACGAGAGATATTATTAGTTTCTCTGGTCAAATTATCTATTGTTTGTAACAATGGTATATTATCAAATAATATCTTTTGAATTGCCGGATACTGTTCTAACATTAACCAGAAAACGATAAATCCAACTCCAAGCCCAATTAATATCTGTATACCACGTATTCGTACTTGATAAGTATGAAAGAATATTAGTTCAATACATAATAAAGCTATTGGTAAAGTTATGGTATTCTGTTTAGTAAAACATGCTAGTAATATAAATAAAATACAAGCAAATCCCCAACTAAATCTGGATATTTTATTAAAACTTAATCGAGCTTGAATAAAACAAGCCATTGCAGCAAGATAGAATAATGCTGCTAATGATGCTAATCGTTGTACTATATATGTTACTCCTTGTATTTGTAAGGGATGTAATACAAAAATTAATGCAACTACTAATGGTAGCCAGAGTTTAGCTTCTTTTGATAAAATGTCATTTAAAGTTGGACTGCGTACCAAACCACGTAGCAAACCTAATATTGCTAAACCAGCTAAAAAATGAATTACAATATTAACAATATGATAACCAAATACCTGAAATTGGTGTATCTGATAATTTAATGCAAAACTAATATAAGCAACTATGCGTAAAGCTGAAAAGCTCCATAATTCTGCCAACGTGCCTTGCCAATTATAAATTATATAGTTTTCTCGAATTGAAGAAAAATCATCTAAATAAAACGGCACATCTAAAGTATGACCATATGTTAAAATAACAGTAAATATTAATATTAAAACCTGTATGTTCCATTTAGTTAATTTATTAAAATCCCAATTACTCATTTAAGTTTCTCGACCTTAATAATTATAGAATTATTGCCAATATTGATTAATTTTAAACTTGCTAATATTAAAAATTATAATAATAGTTTTTTAAAGCATTTCACGAATATGAGGTTCTGCTCTATGAAATAATACCCAAGCTGGAGCTAATAATAATAACCATAATCCAACTGGCCGCCAAAC
>DRQV01000102.1 GCA_011371325.1 Thioploca sp. | reverse complement strand
CCTGTTCTAGCCCAGCCATGAATGCTCCACGTTTAAAGCTTTCACCAAATAACAGATGGCCAGCAAAAATATGACACGCCGGATTGACATCAAACGTTCCGGTATAAACCTCTTCTAAATAACCTATATCTTTGTTTTGTACAAATTCCAAAAATTTGGCCATTTGTTCGGCAGCTTCGATATGGTTAGTTTTAAGCAAATCAATACAAGTTTGAGTTTGAGTCTTTAAATCCGCCGTAGGATAATCCAACAGTTGAGAAAAACATATATAGAGTTGCTTGTTCTCAGAATCTTTCATTTATAAACCACGTTCAGGACGACTTTTGAATCCACCAACACCAGCTTCAGCTTTGAAACTGTAAGGATCGCCCATTAATGCGTCTGCCACGTATTCACGGTGCATTGGCGGAATAACAAATCTATCTTCATAAGTTGGTAAAGCAGTTAAACGATAGATTTCTTCACACATTTCTGGAGTTAAACCAGTTTTTTCTAACATCTTATCTACTTCAGCTTTATCAATATCATCTACCTGTTTAGCTCGTTTAAACATGCGTACTGCCAATAGTTTTTCCAATACTTCCCGAACTTTAGTTTCATCACCAGCAGTAAACATTTTGGCTAAATATTTTATTGGTAATCTAGCTTTATCCAACGAACCAAAGTAGTTTTCTACATCAACATTATAATTACCTTTTTCTACATGACCTAATACTGGTAACAATGGTGGTATGTAAAATAACATTGGTAAAGTACGGAATTCTGGATGTAATGGTAAAGCTAAGCCCCATTCTTTTAAGAATTTATATACTGGAGATTGTTGAGCAGCTTCAATTACCGAGAAATGAACTCCGTCTTTTTCAGCTTGAGCAATGACTTCTGGATCATGTGGATTTAAAATCATTTCTTTCTGTAAAGCAACCAATTCATTTTCTGGAGCTGAAGCAACTTTTTCAATTTTTTCAGCATCATATAGGACTACACCCAAATAACGAATTCTACCTACACAAGAATGGAAACATGCTGGTGGTTGGCCAGTTTCTAATCTAGGATAACAGAGAATACATTTTTCTGATTTACCAGTACTCCAGTTATAATAAGTTTTTTTGTAAGGACAAGCTGATACACAAAATCGCCATGCCCGACAAACATTTTGATCTAATAATACAATTCCATCTTCACCACGTTTATATAAAGCACCAGATGGGCAAGAAGCCACACAACCTGGGTTTAAACAATGGTTACAGATACGTGGTAAATAGAAAAATACCAAACGTTCTATTTCAAATAATGCTTCTTTTTCACCATCACTTAAAGCGGCGAAGTTGGGATCATTTTTAGCGTAAATTTCTGAACCACCGAAATCATCATCCCAGTTTGGCCCAGCATTAATATCCATATTCTCGCCAGTAATCATTGAAATTGGACGAGCAGTTGGTTGATCATCACCGGCTGGACTATCAAATAAATCATTATATTTGTAGGTCCAAGGCTCATAATAATCATCAATTGTTGGTAAATGTGGTTGATGGAAAATATTGGCTAAACCACGGAATTTATCCGTAACTTTTAAACCAATTGATTTACCTTTAGGTTCCCAACCACCTTTGTAAGTATCTTGGTCTTCCCATTTGGAAGGATAACCGGTACCGGGTTTAGTTTCCACATTGTTCCACCACATGTACTCAGTACCTTTGCGGTCAGTCCAAATGTTTTTACAAGCAATACTGCAAGTATGGCAGCCGATACACTTGTCAAGGTGAAACGTCATTGAAACTTGTGCTCTTACTTCCACTATTAAACATCTCCATTTAATAATTGTGATTTATAAATTGTAAATAAATCATATTTAAATACAGTTTAGGCAATCTTATTTGTCAAACTGGCATATTAAATATAATAACATTAATAAACATTCATTCAAAAATTTAGATTGGTTTGGATTCTAACTTAGATAATACTAATTTTAACTTGTTATTAAAATCATTATGTATAACAACATATTAATGCCAATAGTTTTAGTTTAAAAATCGCTATTATTTGTTAAATGTAAAATTTATTGTTTAGAGTTTACTTGATTATGATAAAATTTATATGATGTTAATCAATCTTGCTTAACAAACTGTTCAGTGCTGTATGAATAAATTTTATAATAGATTATACATTATGCCAACGTATAAATGGATTTTCATAATTGGTTGTTACAATTCTGGTACAACTTTATTAGATAGAATTTTACGCCAACATTCATCGATAACAGGATTGCCAAGAGAAGGTCAGTTTTTGAGTAATGTCTTTATCACACCAAAATCAGTTGGAGTTCCACGTTTATGGGCAGAAAAGGAAGATTTATTTAGGTTTTTACCAAATGAGAAAACTGTTGAGGCAATACAAGTTAAACAGGATTGGATTCGATTATTAGACAAGCCAGAAGCTAGTTTTGCCTTGGAAAAATCACCACCTAATACTGCTAGAACTCTATGGTTAGAGCGGAATTTTAACCAACCATATTTTATTCATATAGTTAGAAATGGTTATGCGGTTGCAATGGGTATTCAGGCTAAAGTTATAGCTGATTATGGTCAAATGCCAAATTTATTGGAAAAATCGGCTCATCAATGGAATCGGAGTTTAGAAATTATGTTGGAAGATAGATCTGAATTAACCAATTTTTTGGAAATTAGTTATGAAGATTTTACTGCTGATCCGATTAAAATTATGGATGATATTTTTAGTTTTTTAGATTTACCCGTATTAGATTCAGAACAACTTTTGCAAAAGTATAGTATTCATGGGGTAAATTCTGAAATTAAGAATAAAAATCAAATAAGATTGAAAGAAATGACGGTAGAACAGGAACACATCATTTATAATGAGGCAGGAAAAATGCTAGATCGATATAATTATTCAAAATAAGGTAACTATCTAGTATGATAGCTACCTGAATATCTGGAAAGAGCAACCAGGATTGCCCCATCTAGGGGTATAATCCTTTGTGGTTACCCATAAGGCAACTATCTAAACAGTTACCTTATAGCAAATTATTTAGAGGAACAACTTGCTCCAGCTGCACCTTGGCTAACATTACTATTAATATTGGAATTTACATCACGTATCAAGGCCAATATTTCAATATCAGAAACAACAGTTGAAATCTTCAATACTGATCTACCAGACCAAGTACCAGGATTGTCTGCATCGGCACCATCCATCAAAGCTCCTAAATCTGCAGGAGTCAAACGCATAGTTTTACCAGCTCCGAGTACAGTAGTTCCAGCACTATCTTTTAAGACTTGGGAGGTAAATAATACTTCTCCATCTTGTGAATACATAGTTCCAATCAATTCACCTTCATCAACCCCATTATTGGTGATAAGGATAGAAAGCCTATCATTAACTGCATCTGCTTTTGGAATAATATTTACCCAGCAAATTGTACCGTCTTGTGGTATTTTAGGTAAAGATTTACAATTACCATCTTTAGGTACTGTAACATCAGCAATATTTGAGTCATTATAATCGATTGT
>DRQV01000101.1 GCA_011371325.1 Thioploca sp. | reverse complement strand
GTTCTACCATTATTTAGCAGGGGGAAAAATTTATTTGTTGCAATATCTGATTCTACAGATTTATTAGTATTAGATGCAATTAAGTTAATTAAATTCAGCACTAAAATGCGGGTTGAACCAATTTTAGTTGAAGAAGATAAATTAGCTAAAAAGATTGAATGGGCTCTTGAAGCTTGTGATGATACCATGAAGGATTTAACTGGCGATTTAGAGGATATCGAGCTAGTTGATGAAAATGAGGATGAAGAAGATGAAAAAAATGAAGCTGATGAGGCCCCAGTAGTTAAATTTATCAATAAGATGTTGTTTGATGCTATCAAAATGGGGGCCTCTGATTTACATTTTGAACCTTATGAAAAATTTTATCGAGTTCGGTTTCGTGTTGATGGTATGCTACGAACTATTACTGAACCACCTATAGGTCTAGCTCGTAAACTTGCAGCTCGACTTAAAGTTATGTCACGACTTGATGTTTCTGAACGTCGAGTTCCACAAGATGGCCGTATTAAACTTAAAGTATCTGCTAATAAAGCCATTGACTTTCGAGTTAGCACTTGCCCTATACTTTGGGGTGAAAAAATAGTTATGCGGATTTTAGATTCTTCAGCAGCTAATCTTGATATTGATATTCTTGGTTATGAAGAAGAACAAAAACGTTTATATTTGGAGGCTTTAGATAATCCGTATGGGATGGTTTTAGTTACTGGGCCTACAGGAAGTGGTAAGACAGTATCATTATATACAGGTATTAATATCCTTAATAAAGAAGGAGTTAATATTTCCACTGCTGAAGATCCGGTAGAAATTAATTTGCCAGGAGTTAATCAGGTTCAGATTGATGAAAAAACTGGAATGACTTTTGATAAAGCTCTGAAAGCATTTTTACGACAAGACCCGGATATTATTCTAGTGGGTGAGATACGTGATATAACCACTGGTAGTATTGCAATTAAAGCAGCTAGTACTGGTCATATGGTAATGTCCACTCTGCACACTAATGATGCTCCTCAAACTTTGACTCGTATGGTTGATATGGGTTTGGCTCCATTTGCTATTGCTACCGCAGTTAATCTTATCATGGCTCAACGTTTATGTCGTCGTTTATGTAGTTGTAAGAGAGAAGATGTAATTCCTGAACATTCACTCATAATGGAAGGTTTTACTGAAGAAGCTATTAAAGACCCAGATTTTAAATTATATAAACCTGGTGGTTGCGATAAATGTGGTGGTACTGGCTATAAAGGTCGAGTTGGAATTTATCAGGTTATGCCTATCTCCGATGAAATGAAGCGGTTGATTATGGAAGGTAGTAATTCAATTGGAATTGCTGATCAAGCTAAACGAGAAGGAATTCCCGATTTGCGAGAATCTGGTCTTAAAAAAGTTGGGCGTGGTTTAACATCTCTAGCAGAAGTCAATCGTGTGGTTAATAAGGAATAAAGGAAAACATTATGCCAGCTAAAAAAGAAGATATTATTTTTGTCTATACAGGTATAGATAAAAACGGAAAAGAACGCAAAGGTGAAGAAACTGGTAAATCTGAGGCTGTGGTTAAAAAAATACTACGTGGGAAAGGAATTACTAAAAATCTTAAAGTTAAACCTAAACCTTATGATTGGATGGCGGTATTAAATAGTAAGCCGGTAGAACCTAAAGATATTGCATTATTTGCTCGACAAATGGCCACTATGATGCAATCAGGAGTTGCTTTATTGGATTCTTTTGATTTAGTTGCAGGTGGTCATGAAAATCCTAATTTTGTAAAGCTAGTTAAGTCTATTAAAGCTTATATAGAAGCAGGTGGAACAATGGCTGACAGTTTACGTCAACACCCAGAACATTTTGATTCTTTATTTTGTAATTTGGTTGAAGCTGGTGAACAAGCTGGTATTTTAGAATCTTTATTAACTAAATTAGCTGATTATAAAGAAAAAAGTGAAAGCATGAAGAAAAAAATTAAGGGTGCTTTAAGTTATCCAATATCTATTATGGTGATAGCTGGTGCAGTTAGTGCTATCCTATTAATTTATGTAGTTCCAGTATTTGCTGAAATGTTTTCTAGTTTTGGTGGTGAATTACCTGGTTTAACTCAAATGGTTATGAGAATGTCTGATTATATGGTAGCTAATTGGATGCCAATTTTGGGTGTTATTATTAGTTTAAAAATTGCGTTTAAGCAGGCTAAACAACGTTCTGTTAGTTTTCAAAATTTCCTTCAAAGATTATCTTTAAAATTACCATTATTTGGTACTTTACTTACTAAATCAGCTATTGCTAGATGGACTCGTACATTAGCAACTATGTTTGCAGCTGGAACACCCTTAGTAGAAGCTATGAACTCTGTAGCTGGTGCTAGTGGTAATATAGTCTATTATGAAGCTACTATGCAAATTAAAGCAGATGTGTCAACCGGAATTACTTTGGCAGAAGCTATGCGTGATAGTGGAGTTTTTCCCAATATGTGTATACAAATGACGCAAATTGGTGAGGAATCTGGTGATATTGATAAAATGTTAAACAAGGTTGCTGATTATTATGAAGAAGAAGTCGACAATTTGGTAGATTCGCTTGCTTCTATGATGGAACCAATGATTATGGCATTTTTAGGTGTGGTAGTCGGTGGATTGGTATTAGCTATGTATTTACCTATCTTTACTATGGGTGGTCAAATTTAAATACATTTATATGAAAATTAGAATATATGGTTTAATAATCTTGCTAATATTTTTGTTTGGAGTTAAACCTACATTAGCATTTTCCGCAGAACAAGTTGTAGTGGCAACTGAATCGGTTAAAATTATTAAGGAAAAATCCAAAAAAGAGCTATCTTTATTTTTCATTATTGGCATTATAATTAATCTGATAATGTTATCGGCTTTCATAATCTGGGCCGTAAAAGAATGGAAAAAAACAGATTAATAATTTTAATCTAATAAATTATGGAAAGAAAAATACTAGAGTAACTAAACAGAATATGGTATTATCACTTATACCTTCTTGTACCATAAGGTATGTTAAAATAATACTATATCATCTTTCGCCATTATATAATTTTACCTATTTAAACAAAATTATATAATTAACCTAAATTATCTTGTTTAAATAAACTAATTAAAAGTTATCAAAGCCTAATATAGGAATATAATATGTCCCGTGGTATCAATAAAGTGATTTTAGTAGGTAGATTGGGAAATGAACCTGATATACGTTCTACTGCTAGTGGTATGACTATAGTTACAATTAGTTTAGCGACTAATTTTTCTACCAAAGATAAGCAAACAGGTGAATGGAAAGAAGAAACAGAATGGCATCGAGTAGTGCTTTTTGATAAATTAGCAGATGTTGCTAAACAATATTTAAATAAAGGTTCTCAAGTCTATATTGAAGGTCGTTTGCGGACTAATAAATGGCAAGATAAAAATGGACAAGATCGCTATACTACAGAAATTATTGCTCGTGAAATGCAAATGTTAGGAAGTCGTGATGATAATGCTCCGCCTAGATCATATTCACAACCAGCCGCAATCCATCCTGCTCCAGCTAGATCAGTAGTTCCTCCATTGCCAGATAAAGACTTTGATGAAGATGTACCATTTTAAATTATGAAAAAAATAATAATTGCTAGTGGTAATAAGGGTAAATTGCGAGAATTTAATCAGATATTACAAAAATTTGCATTTGAAGTAATTCCTCAAAGTCAATATCAAGTTCCAGAAGTTGCAGAAACAGGTTTGACTTTTGTGGAAAATGCTTTAATAAAAGCCCGTAATGCTGCTCAATATACTGGTTTTCCCGCAATATCAGATGATTCTGGAATTGAAATTGATGCACTAGGTGGTTCACCAGGAATTTACTCAGCTAGGTTTGCCGGGGAAAATGCTACTGATGATGATAATAATAAGTTGTTAGTAAAAAAATTAACTAATATTGCGGAAGAAAAACGTACAGCTCGTTATCATTGTGTAATCGTGTATATGCAACATGCCAATGATCCTATGCCATTAATTTGTCAAGGTAGTTGGGAAGGTATAATTTTACTTAAGCCTCGTGGTCAAAATGGTTTTGGTTATGATCCTTTTTTTTATTTACCTACTCATAATTGCACAGCCGCAGAACTATTGCCAGAAGTTAAAAACCAGCTAAGTCATCGTGGCCAAGCTTTACGTACTTTGCAAATGAGATTGCAACAAGATTATTTAAACTAAATTTGTAATGGAATCTAAAACTTCAGTCGGTCTAAAATCTTGGATTCCAAAACTTTATCCACATGGATGTCATACTTTTGGTAAGGTAACTCCTGTTTGACCTTGATATTTACCACCTCGATCTCGATAAGAAACTTCACAGACCTCATCTGCTTCTAGAAATAGTAATTGGGCTACTCCTTCATTAGCATAAATCTTAGCTGGTAATGGAGTGGTATTGGAAAATTCCAGAGTAATATGACCTTGCCATTCTGGTTCAATTACTGTGTTACTCACTACAATTCCCATTCTAGCATAAGTGCTTTTTCCCGATACAATTCCCAATATATTGCGAGGAATCCGAAAATATTCTACAGTACGAGCTAAAGCAAATGAGTTGGGTGGAATAATACAGACATCGGCATTTATATTGACAAAACTTTTTGCATCAAAATTTTTAGGATCAACTATGGTTGTATTAATATTGGTAAATACTTTAAATTCATTGGCACAACGCACATCATAACCATAGCTGGAAGTGCCATAAGAAATTATTCGTCCATCATCACGAACTTGTTGTGGTTCAAATGGGTCAATCATATTTTGGGATTCAGCCATTCGCCGAATCCATTTATCAGATCTAATACTCACCTAATCATTTACAACTTTAATAGTAGGGAATTTAGTAGAATAATCTTTAGCTTGCATGGATAATTTAGCTACTGTACGTCTAGCAATTTCACAATACATTTGAGATATCCTTCCTTCTGGTTCGGCAACTACTGAAGGTCTACCACTATCAGTTTCAGCTCGAATTTTAATATCTAACGGTAAAGAGCCAAGAAAATCAACATTTTGTTCTTGAGCCATGCGTACTCCACCACCTTTACCAAAAATATGTTCTTCATTACCACATTTACCACAAATATGGATGCTCATATTTTCAATAATTCCAATTACTGGAATATTTACTTTTTCAAACATTTTTAAACCTTTACGAGCGTCAAGTAATGCAATATCTTGTGGAGTAGTTACGATAATAGCACCACTAACTGGAATTTTTTGCGCTAAAGTCAATTGAGTGTCGCCAGTTCCCGGTGGTAAATCAACAATTAAGTAATCCAATTTATCCCACTTGGTATCTTTAAGCAATTGCTCTAAAGCTTGAGTTACCATCGGTCCACGCCAAATCATCGGAGTGTTTTCCTCTATCAGATAGCCAATCGACATAGATTGTAAACCATGACTTATCACTGGTTCTAAGGAATTGCCATCTTTAGATTCTGGTTTAGAATTAGTCCCAAGCATACGAGGTTGACTAGGGCCATAAATATCAGCATCTAAAATGCCTACCCTAGCACCATCTTTTAGTAATGCTAAGGCTAAATTGACTGCAGTGGTAGATTTACCGACTCCTCCTTTTCCAGATGCAACAGCAATAATATTTTTAATGCCTTTGACTGGTTCGACTCCTTTTTGAGCTGCATGAGTAAGAATTTTATTGTCAATATTGATGTTGATGGTATTTACTCCATCTATTTCACCAATTATAGTTTGTAATTGATTGATTAACTTAATATTATAACCCTTAGTTGGGTAACCAAAAACCAAATTTACTGTAACAGTATTACCTTCAATTTGGATATTTTTAACTACTTTGCTAGTAACTAAATCTTTTTGTAAATAAGGGTCTATATACTTTTTAATAGCAGTCTCAATGGAAGCCTGTGAAATCATTAATTATTCTCCTAAATTAGGTGGGATATTTAAGTATATAAATAGGGGACTGTATCACAATTCACAAGTGATTTTAATAAATATCTTTATATTTGAATTGACATATTTATAAAATATAAATTAATATAACTTTATTTAAAATAAATAGTTATAAATACTTGAGTGTTTTAATAATGTATTAAAACTCATAGATAATTAGGATATTTTAATCATTACTTTCAGAATTTAATGGCAGACGCATAGCGGCATCTTCAAAAGTACCTTGTTCTGCATCTAAATGACAAGCCACACAATTGCCTTTAAAATTAACTTTAGAATGTTGCCAAATCTCAGATTTTATATTTTGATGTTTGGTTGTCCAATATTCTATTTCTGTAATTCGTAATAAAACTTGTTCCGGTGAAATAGAACGATTATTTTTCCATGCTACTTCAGTCAAATGATTTTCTGCTGCATTTTCAACTGCAAAAGTCTGCAATTCAATGACATCTTCTTGTTCTAAATATAAATTTTCTTCAAAATGATTTTCTTGTTCAGCTAACATTAATTGCCAAGAACGAGCTGGTAATAAACTTGGATGATAGGCAAGATGACATTCTCCACAAGCTTCTTGCCATAAAGTATTTTGGGGTAAATTGGGCCCAATAAATGGTCGATAGTTTTCTGTCAATAAATAACCATTAAAATAACTGAAAATTCCACTAATCGTCGATAAAATCATAAAAATAGCAATCAATCCATATTTTGGAACATCATTAGTTTTATTGGTTGTAAATTTAACCCCGGTAATCATGGATTTAATAAGATTTTCATTATGTAACCAACTTTCTGTGATAACTCCCAAAATATGTATACCAATAAGCCCAAGCATAATCCAAGCAGTAATTTCATGCCATTCATGAAAGCTGTTACCTAATGCAAAACTTATCATACCAGCCAATGGGCCATGCCGTTCTTCACCACCCAAGGTTAATAAACCCGTTATTGATACCATAAAACCCAAACCTAAAATAATGAATACTGCCCAACTACCAGCTGGATTATGGCCTAAAAAATGTTGACGTTTAGTTGTGAATAAGGTTGCTAAATAGTTCCAAATTTTTAAATAAGGAAAGTTGCTAAATTTAGCATATTTACTTCCCATAAATCCCCAAATTAATCGGAATACTAATAATCCTAGAAATAAATATCCGGCAAAAACATGTATATCTAAATAACGGTCATCTCCTTGAGTTAGCCAAATAAAAATGAAAGCTAAAACTAGTAACCAATGAAATATACGAGTTGGTAAATCCCAAACTTTGACTGAATATTTTAGGTAGTTGATAAACATCATATTATTTATGCTTGAGTTAAGATATTTGCCCTTGCAAGTGCTTCAATATCATTAAGAAAAAGGGTGATGGTGTGCGTAATCAACTTGCCAAAAGCGTCCCATCTTTGAAATGTTTGAGATTCCTATTTTTTCAGCAAATTCATGTGGACTATATTTTTCAGATATATGGGTAGTTATGTCTAGTTTTCAATTAGCAGTTTTATTGCTCTATTTAGTGAATTTCAATTGTTGAATAATCTTAGTTGTATCTGGTTTAACTTTACGCCAAATATAGAAAGACTCGGCAGCTTGTTCAACTAACATTCCTAAACCATCCAATATATTTATAGCACCTTGATTTTTAGCCCATTGCATAAAAGGAGTGGCTGAGTTTGCATACATCATGTCATAACACCAACCATCTTTACTTATCAAACCATCTGCTAGAGGTGGTATCTCACCTTGTAAACTGGCTGAAGTACCGTTAATAATTAAATCGTAAGATTGGCCAGTTAAATTCGCATAAGAAGAAGCATTTATATTACCTAGATGAGAAAATATTTCAGCTAATTTTTCTGCTTTTGATAAAGTACGGTTAGCAATTATACAATTGGCTGGATTAGCCGTTAATAATGGTTTTAATATACCACGTACTGCTCCTCCAGCACCGAGTATTAATATTTTTTTATCCTGAACTGGACAATGATTTTTAGTTAAATCACGGATTAAACCTATTCCATCAGTATTATCGCCATGATAAATACCTTGTTCGTCAAACCATATGGTATTGACTGCTCCAGCTAATTTAGCTCTTTCACTAAGATTAGTTACTAATTGACAAGCAATTTCTTTAAATGGAACGGTAATATTTAATCCTTTACCACCAGCTTGTTGAAATTTCTGTACTGCATTTAGAAAACTATTTTCCTGAATTTCAACTAAAATAGTTTTATAACTTATAAGTTGATTAGTTTGCTCAGCAAATAAAGTATGAATAAGAGGAGATTTGCTATGTTTAATTGGATTTCCCATTACTGCATATTGGTCAGTTTGAATAGTCATGGTATTAAATATTTTTATGCCAAAAAAAAAAGCCCCTCAACTTAAAAGAAGAGAGGCTCCAACCACACATAAGGAGATACCATTTTCTATTAAGCAAAATAAATGCCAAGTAAAATGTTACACAGAATTATTAGTGACATTTTTCTTGAAAAAATTTATCTTGTATTTTTGTTAATGGTTTTACTCCCATGGATAGTTGTTTAAGTAATTTAGAACAACTACAACCATCGCAAGATATAGCTTTAACTGGCTCAGATATTTCTAATTTTATAGGTTTTACTGGAATAGAAGAAGATATTCTTTTAGGAATAATTTTGGGTTTTGCCTTAACTTTTAGCATAGCTTTTTGTAAACGTTCTTTTAGATTCAAAGTAATTTCTGATTTTGGAGCAACTCTTTCTAAACCAGCAAGATATGTTTTTGCTTTATTTAACTTATTGCGTTGTAAAGCATTTTCCATCCATAATTTATAACGTTTTTCTATTGCACGTAAACCAGCTTTAGCATCAAGATTACCAGAATCTTTTTTCAATACTTTATTATAACAGGATAATGCTGTACCAGAACCACCAGTGGTAAGACGATTAGCTTCAAAATGTTTTCGACATTTTTGGAGTAAACTGACAATTTCAGGTTTAGTATGATTTACAGGTTTTGGATTAGATGATTTATACCAAGGCGTTGATGAATATACAGCAGTTCGATTGCTATTACGTGCCATAGAAAGAAGCTGTTCTAACATAACAATAGTTTTTTTCTTAATTTTTACATCTTCTTTTAATAACATTAATTCCAATGCTTCATCTATATGATACCTAAGTAAATTATTTTGAACTTCTGGAATTATAAATAATTCAGCTTGTAAAGTTTTTGATACTGTTAACTGATTGAGCCTTTTAATAATTTTTTCCTTATCATAATTACTTAAATCAGCAATAATTTCTTTACGTTGTTGATGTAATGACAAACTATATTGTAACTGTTCTCTTGCTTCGGAAGGATTGCTTAGAATATCATTCCATTCTGATAACAGTTTTTCAGCTTGTTGGTAATTTTTTTCTGCAAAAGAGTACTTAATAGCCTCTATATACATAGCTTGTAAATTAGGATCATCAGCCGGTAAAGAAGTTCCAATATGGATGATTTTTTTACGAGTTGTTATAATACAATTAATTTTATCTAACAATGGTTCTAATGTTTTTTCTAAACAGTTAACATATTCCTTAGTTAAAATAGCTAATCGTTGTTGTTTCTTATTTTTAACCTCTTTATCTAAAGCAATCAAGTCTGGTGAATTAGGATATTTATTTTTAAATATTTCTAATAAAGATAAAGCCTTATTAAAATTATCATTCTCAATATCATGTTGTATTATAGGTTTATAATAGTCTATTAAGGAAGAGTAAACATTAGCTAAAATAATAGCCTCAATAGTATGATCATAAGTTTCTAATTTGGAAAAAATAGGCTTATCAGTCTGTTTTAAATAAAAATTTACTACCGCTTGAGATACTTCTTTATTTGCAAGAATCTGGGCTTGAGTTTCAATATCCATATTTTCTAATGTTGTAATTGCCACCTTATCTCCTTGCAATATAGAATTTTGAATTTGTTTATCTTTTTGTCCAACTTGTTCTATAGCAAATAAAATAACAATGATTATTGCTGATAAAATTAAAACAAATATTCCCATTGATAATAAAGGAATTTTTTGAGTTGATTGCATCATATTGTCCTTATTCCGTTTATCGGTAATATGTAGGTTAGAATGTTGTTTGGTAATCTTAGAAAAGTATTTGGTAAACCAAGAGTAACTATTATGAGGAGTAACCAATTTAAAATTAGCAGAGTCATAAATAAAACGTTTATGAGAGTCTTTTAGTACATTATATGCTTCATTGATTTCTTTAAATCTAAGTTCAGCATCTGGTTTAATGCTAATATCTGGATGGAATTTATGGGCAAGTATTTGATACGCTTTCTTAATAGTGGTTTGATCGGCATGCGATGTAACCTCTAATATTTCATAGTAATTTTTAGACTTCATAAGTACATTTAAATAGAAGAGGTTTCAGAATTTAGAAAATTATTATAAAATTAAATGTTATAAATTTTCACAAGAATTAAGATATAGGAGTTTCATTACTCCCATATTCAAACGATATTACTTTTGAATTATACTCAATCCTTTTAATAAATTAAGAGCTTCATACAATTCATAATCTCTTTTCACTAATGGTTCCTCCTCAGAATTTACAGCAGGATTATCAGTAGACTTTGATTTTCCATTATCTAAATGTCGATTTAAATCAGCTTCTGTAATCAAATTTGATTCTTTTTCCACTGAAGAAATTTCAACTTTACTTAATACAATATCAGGTTGAATACCTTCTGCCTGTATGGAACGGCCTAATGGAGTATAATATCTTGCAGTTGTAAGCTTCAAAGCAGAGTCATTATTCATAGGTAAAATAGTTTGGACTGAACCCTTTCCAAAAGTTTTTGTACCCATAATTACTGCTCGATGATGATCTTGTAATGCTCCAGCGACAATTTCCGATGCAGAAGCAGAACCACCGTTGACTAATACCACCATTGGAATTCCATCTACTAAATCTCTTGGATGAGCATTAAATTTAAGTGAAGAATCAATAACTCTTCCTTCTGTATAAACAATAAGTCCACTTTTTAAAAAGGCATCGGATACTGACACTGCTGCTTTTAATACCCCACCTGGGTTATTGCGCAAGTCTAATACCAATCCTTTTAAACCAACCTCTCTATTTTCTTCTTTTAAAGTTTGAATCGCTTTTTCTAAACTACTGCCTGTTGGGGTTTGAAAATGACTAATACGAACATAAATATAACCTGGTTCTAAAGTACGGCTTTTAACACTTTTTACCTTAATGATAGCTCTAGTTATGGTTAAAATTATTGGTTTATCTTCATTTTCACGTACAATAGTTAATTTAATATCAGTATCAGGTTCACCTCGCATGATTTTAACGGCATCACTTAAAGACATACCTTTCACTGGAGTATCATTCAAACGTACAATTAAATCCCCTGCTTGAATTCCAGCTTTTTTAGCCGGTGTATCATCAATTGGAGCAATAACTTTAACAAAACCATTATCCATCCCAACTTCAATTCCTAAACCACCAAATTCACCAGTAGTACCAATTTGTAATTCTAAAAAAGTTTCTGGATCTAGGTAACCGGAATGAGGATCAAGCCCAGCTAACATTCCTTGAATAGCACTTTCTAATAAATCTTTATCATTAACTTCTTCAACGTAATCAGTTTTAATTTTATCAAAAATTTCGGTAAAAGTACGTAAATCCTCGTATGGTATGGAAGTATTAACTTGGCTGCGATTAGCAAATACAGTTGTTCCAATCGCAATAAAAGATCCTAAAATTACTCCCATAAATAAAGTTGGTAAGTAACGAAATATAGTTTTCATCTGATTACTCCACGAATAATTTTTTTAATTAAAATTTAAAGTCAAAATTTAAAACCAATAACTTTAAAATTATATAAAATTTAGCTTTTAGTCTAATTATTATAACCATTAATCATAGTATTTTATAACAACTAAAAATTTGATAGAACGAATTTTACACTTTTATTACACAACTAACAAGGTTTTGGTAAAATTTAGTCAATTAACGTAACCATTTTTTAGGAGGTTGTGGAATACCCTGTTGACGAATTTCAAAATATAATGCAGGAGTTTTACGACCACCACTATTACCAACAGTAGCGATAACATCTCCTGTTTTTACCCAATCACCAATTTTAATATATAAGCTTTGATTATGTGCATACAAACTCATATAACCACTGCCATGATCAATAATTACCAATAAGCCAAGATTACGGAACCATTGAGCAAAGATAACCCTTCCCCAAGCTATTGAACGTATTTTAGTACCTTTTTTAGCTTTAATTAAAATTCCCTGCCATTTTAAATAACCGATTGATGGTTGACCAAAATTTTTGATAATTTTACCTTTGATTGGGTAAGGTAATTGACCTTTAAGTTTTTTAAATGAATTATACCAGCCGATTGGCTGAGGAATATTTTTAAAACCATCTTCCAAAGTGCCAAGTAAAGATTGTAATTGGTATTTATCATCTTGTAACCTATTTAGTTCTTGATCTTGATTTTCAAGAATTTTAGTTAGTTCATCTAATATTTTATGGCGTTCTTTATAATTAAGTTCTAACTCAATTTTTTTATCTCGTTGATTAGATACTAATTTATTTAAATCACTAGTTTCGGAATTAATAGTTTGTTTTATATTAGTTAAACTGCCTAAAGTAGAATTAATTTCTTTAATTTGATCAATTCTAGCTTGGTTAAAATAATCGTAATATGTTAATAAACGACCGATAATAAAAGGACTTTCTTGATTCAACCATAATTTCAAATAATTTTGATGACCAACTATATAAGCATTTCGTACCTGTTGGGCTAAACGAGAACGTTGGGTTGCTAATTTATCTTGCAAAACAATCTGTTGATTCTGAAAGTCAGTTAAACTATGTTGTTTATCAGTCAATGAACCATGTAATATTTCTAGTCTACGTGCTACTTCACCAATATCTTCTTCACTATCTTGTAATTGTTGTCGTAAGCGACCATATTTAGTGCGAGTATTGTGCATTTGCCGTTGTAATTTTTGAATTTGTAATTCTAATTGATGAAGTTGTTCTTTCGGAGTAGCAGTTGGAGAAGTGGCTGCCAAACTAACAGTAGTTAGTCCAGATAATAGGCATAATATACGGATTATCATAAAGTTAAAATTATTAATAAGTTAGGTTAAGCCTTAGAATTTTCAATATACTCCATAATTTTATAACATAAATTCATACATGATTTTTTATCGGATAATGCTGATATTTTAAATACTTGACCTTGCCAATTAATTTCTCTAATTATATTGTCACACAATTGTTGGTATTCAGGTAATAAATCAATTTTATTTAAAACCAACCAACGTTCTTTAGTAACTAATTCAGCACTATATTTCTCTAATTCTTTAATAATACTGAAAATATCTTGTACTGGGTCACCATCTAATGGAGCAATATCTACAATATGTAGCAATAAACTAGTACGGGATAAATGCCGTAAAAATTGAATTCCAAGCCCATGTCCATCAGCAGCTCCTTCAATTAAACCAGGAATATCTGCAATGACAAAATTGCGATCTAGCTCAATAGAAACAACTCCTAAGTGAGGATGTAAAGTGGTAAAAGGATAATCAGCAACTTTAGGACGGGCCAAAGAAACTGCTCGAATAAGAGATGATTTACCAGCATTAGGTAATCCTAATAAACCAACATCTGCTAATAGTTGTAATTCTAAACGTAAAGCTCGTGCCTCTCCCGCTGTGCCTTTAGTTATTCGACGTGGCGCTCGATTAGTGCTAGTTTTAAACCGTACATTACCTAACCCATGTTCTCCACCTTTAGCAACTAATAATACCTGTTCTGGCTTGGTTAAATCTCCTAAGAATTCTTCTGTTTCAATATCAAATACTAAAGTTCCAACTGGTACTTTAATATATAAGTCATCCCCTTTTTTACCTGTGCATTCACTGCCTTTACCATTTCCTCCTGGTTTAGCTCGAAATAGACGCTTAAAACGAAAATCAACCAAAGTATTTAATGTTGCGTCAGCTACTAAATAAACTCCACCACCATTACCTCCATCACCGCCATTAGGACCTCCAAACTGGATATATTTTTCCCGCCGAAAACTTAGGCAACCATCTCCACCTTTGCCGGCAATAACTTCAATACTAGCTTCATCAACAAATTTCATTATTTTAATTTAGGCAGTAGGATTGATAAAATAACAACCATCCCCTCTATCTGAGAAGGGAATGGTAAATATTATAGAATTTAAAAATGATTCATCAAGTCATTTCCTAAACTAGAATCAGCTACTTGCTTCATTTCCTTAGGATGTAAATTTGGATATCGATGATTGCGACGTTCAGTATGGTGGATTAATCCAGTACCAGCTGGAATCAAACGACCAACGATTACATTTTCTTTCAAACCTCTTAACTCATCACAACGTCCATTTACTGAAGCATCAGTCAAAACACGAGTTGTTTCTTGGAAAGATGCTGCGGAAATAAATGATTCTGTTGCTAAAGATGCTTTAGTAATGCCTAGTAATTGTGGCTCCCAAGTAGCTGGTTGTTTGTTAGAATTGTTAGCTTCCTCATTTTCTTCCATAAGTTTAGCTCGTTCCACTAGCTCACCAGGTAATAAACGAGTATCACCATGTTCCAATATTACAACTTTGCGTAACATTTGTCGTACAATTACTTCAATATGCTTATCATTTATTTTAACACCTTGTAATCGATAAACTTCTTGTACTTCATTTACAATATAATTAGCTAAGGCACTAACTCCTAACAATCGTAAGATATCATGTGGATTAGGAGCACCATCAACAATTTCTTCACCTTTTTCAACATGTTGTCCTTCATAAACGTTAATATGTCGCCATTTAGAAATGGGTATTTCTTCAACCAAACCATCTGGGGAAGTAATTAATATTTTTTGTTTAGTTCTAGTATCCTTACCAAAAGTGATAATTCCAGTTTGCTCTGCTAATATGGATGGCTCTTTAGGAATTCTGGCTTCAAATAAATCAGCAACTCTAGGTAAACCACCAGTAATATCCCTAGTTTTAGTAGATTCCTGTTGTAAACGTGCTATTATATCACCAACTTTAACCCAAGCACCATCTTCAACATTGATCACTGCTCTAGGTGGAAGGCTATAAACTGCCGGCATTTCAGTGCCAACAATATTTACTATATCACCTTGTTCATCAACTAATTTTACGGTAGGTCGCATATCTTTAGCATGAGAAGGGCGTAATTTAGGTTCAATTACTACAATACTGCTTAAACCAGTCATTTCATCTACTTCACGATTGACAGTAATACCTTCAATTACGTCAACAAATTGAGTTTGACCAGCTACCTCGGTAATAATTGGAAAGGTATGTGGATCCCAACTAGCTACCATTTGTCCAACCGCAATATCTTCGCCTTCTTGAACATTTAACACAGCTCCATAAGGAACTTTATAACGTTCTCTTTCTAAACCAAATTCATCCAAAATACTAATTTCACCAGAACGAGATACCGCAATGTAACGAATACTACCATCATCAGCTTGTTGAGGTAATAATTTAAGGTTGTCAAATTTAGTAGTTCCCTTCGATTTAACCTCAATTTGACTAACAGCAGCAGCCCGAGAAGCAGCTCCACCAATGTGGAAAGTACGCATAGTTAACTGTGTACCGGGTTCACCAATTGATTGAGCCGCAACCACTCCAACTGCTTCGCCAATATTTACTATTTGTCCTCGACCTAAATCACGTCCATAACATGTGGCACAAATTCCATATCTGGATTCACAAGTTATTGGAGAACGAACTTGAATCCGGTCTACACCTTCCTGTTCTAAACGTTCTACCAATTCTTCATCTAATAAAGTTCCTGCTTTTACTATTGGAGCGACTACTCCACGTTTAAATACATCTTCTGCTACCACCCGACCCAAAACTCTGTCACACAAAGGTTCTACTACATCACCGCCTTCAATCAAAGGAGTCATTTCTAATCCTCGAGAAGTTTGACAGTCATGTTCTAAAATTACCATATCTTGAGCAACGTCAACTAGACGTCTGGTTAAATAGCCAGAGTTAGCTGTTTTTAAAGCTGTATCAGCTAGTCCTTTCCGAGCTCCATGCGTAGAAATAAAGTACTGTAATACATCTAAACCTTCCCGGAAATTAGCCGTGATTGGAGTTTCAATAATAGAACCATCAGGTTTTGCCATCAAACCACGCATAGCTGCCAACTGACGAATTTGGGCTTGAGAACCACGAGCCCCAGAGTCAGCCATCATGTAAATTGAATTGAAAGATTCTTGATCAACCTCATTATTATCAGCATCTAATACTGTATCATGTCCTAGCTGTTCCATCATCGCAGTAGTTAATCTATCGTTAGTGTGCGACCAAATATCAATAACTTTATTATAACGTTCACCATGAGTAATAAGACCAGAGGCATATTGTTCTTCTATTTCTTCAACTTCATTTTTAGCTGTTTTAATAATTTCAGATTTGCTATCTGGAACTACCATATCCTCAATCCCAATAGAAATCCCAGCTTTAGTTGCGTAGAAAAAACCCAGTTTCATTAATTTATCAGCAAAAATTACTGTCTTTTTTAATTCTAGCCGTCGATAACAAACATTAATTAGTTTAGAAATAGCTCTCTTGGTTAAATTTATATTAACTAATTCAAATGGCAAACCTTTAGGTAAAATTTCATAAACTAAAGCTCTACCAACTGTAGTATTGACTCGAATGGTAGTTTTTGTAAATTTATCTGTACTACTCGATTTTTTCGTTGCAGTTGGCTTTTCTACAACAGTTTTTTCTAAGCGTACAGTAATTTTAGCATTTAGTTCCACTACTCGGTTCTGATAAGCTCGATTCAATTCATTCAAATCAGCAAAGCACATGCCTTCACCTTTAGCTCCAATTCGTTCTCTAGTCATGGAGTATAAACCTAAAACCACATCTTGAGAAGGTACAATAATTGGTTCGCCATTAGCTGGTGATAATACATTAGTAGAAGCCATCATTAAAGTACGAGCTTCCAATTGAGCTTCAATAGCCAACGGCACATGTACTGCCATTTGGTCACCATCAAAGTCAGCGTTAAAAGCAGTACATACTAATGGATGTAATTGAATTGCTTTACCTTCAATCAAAGTTGGTTCAAACGCTTGAATTCCCAAACGATGTAAGGTGGGAGCGCGATTTAGTAATACTGGATGTTCACGAATTACTTCTTCCAACATATCCCAGATCAAAGTATCTTCTCGTTCTACCATCTTTTTAGCAGCTTTGATAGTTGTGACCCAACCTTTCAATTCTAATTTACCAAATACAAATGGTTTAAATAATTCTAAAGCCATTTTTTTAGGCAAACCGCATTGATGTAAACGTAAAGTAGGACCAACCACAATAACTGAACGTCCTGAGTAATCAACTCGTTTACCCAATAAATTTTGCCGAAATCGTCCTTGTTTACCTTTAATCATATCGGCTAAAGATTTTAATGGTAATTTATTAGAACCGGTAATAGCTCGTCCACGTCGACCATTATCTAACAATGCATCAACTGATTCTTGCAACATACGTTTTTCATTACGTACAATAATTTCTGGAGCGCTTAATTCCAATAATCGTTTCAAACGGTTGTTACGATTAATCACTCGTCGATATAAGTCATTTAAATCTGAAGTAGCAAATCTACCACCATCAAGTGGTACTAATGGACGTAATTCCGGTGGTAATACTGGTAAAATTTTTAAAATCATCCACTCTGGTTTATTGCCTGAATGTAAAAATGCTTCGATCAGCTTTAATCGTTTGGATAATTTTTTAATTTTGGTATCTGAAGTAGTTGAGGCAATTTCTTCTCGTAAAAGGTTTACTTCATCAGCTAAATCAATAACTTTTAATAATTTAAGAATAGCTTCTGCACCCATCTGTACTTCAAAATCATCACCATGTTCTTCTAGGGTATCCAGATAGGCTTCTTCACTTAATAATTGACCCTTATTTAATGGAGTTAAGCCTGGTTCAATTACTACATAAGCTTCAAAATATAAAATACGTTCAATATCACGTAAAGTCATATCTAACATTAAACCCATACGTGAAGGCAAAGATTTAAGATACCAAATATGAGCTACTGGACTTGCTAGATCAATATGTCCCATACGTTCTCGACGTACTTTAGCTTGAGTTACTTCAACTCCACATTTTTCACATACTACCCCTCTATGTTTCAGGCGTTTGTATTTACCACAAAGACATTCATAATCTCTAGTAGGACCAAATATTTTGGCACAAAATAAGCCATCACGTTCAGGTCTAAAAGTACGATAGTTAATTGTTTCAGGTTTTTTCACCTCTCCATAAGACCAAGAACGAATTTTTTCTGGCGACGCAAGACCAATGCAAATTTTATCGAAATCATCTATTTGGCCTTGGGTATTCAACAAGTTTAGTAAGTCTTTCATGTAGGTATTGGAGGATTTAATTGTGAATTGGTTGTTAATTAAAATATATCTTTAATTTCAACAAGTTTTAGAGTATGCCGGTGCAAACATATCTTTATGCTAACATTTGTGGATAGCTTTAAATAATATAACTTAATATTTATCTCATTACTTATGTTGAGCATTTCAATTCTGTCTAAATTATTTGAAATTAATATACAATTAGATTGATCATTAATACAAAATTACTCAAATATTATTAGAGGTTTGCTATTATTTTTAATTATAAATGTACTCTAACTTAATAAAAATACATTTTATAAGATAAATTTGAGACCAACTGTTAATTCTAGCATGTTTTTTTGTTGCTGTATTAATTTAGAACTATTTTTTATAGTCTATGTATCAAATTAAAATCATATAATATATTTTAATTAAATAGTTTAACTTTAAATACAATATATTATAAGTATCTTAACCGATTATTAAAATCATAAAATACTTCATGATTATTTTCCATCCATCAATTTTCTAAAGTTAGGAATTATTTGTATAATATTCAGTTATATATAAAAATTTTTGTTTATAGAATAAGAAATATCCATCACTTAAAAATTTTAATTATCCCAAGCTAGTTTTATCTTGTAATCTAGCCATTAATAATTCTTCCACTCCACCTAATAGCTGACAAATAGTATCTGTATTATTTAAATTGATCTCATTTTGTTGAATATCTGTTGGTAAAGCATTTTTTAAAAATTTAAATTCTGCTAATAAAGCTTGTAATTCTTCTTCATTTTGTGGTAAATTATGAAAAAAATTACTTAACTCTGCTAAGGGTCCTTCGTCTTGAGTGGAAATAGTGCGAATAGTTTGGGTTTGGATATTGACTTTTTCTACCCAAATATTATCCAAACTAGCATCAGTAACAGTAGAACGAATTTCATTTATCCAATAGGTTGAATTATTATGTAATTCATTATGAAACGTACATCTACCTTCAATTATAAAACGTAAAACTAAAGGGATATTTTCTTGTTGTGTAAGTTCATTAACAGTTTCTCTTACTTTATCTAAAATATTATCGATAACTTCCACGTCACTAATATTTAAATTGATAACTTTCCATCGTAACACATCTACTGGTATAAAACGTAAATTAGTTATTTTATTTTCTACTGTTATCAAGGTACAACCTTTAATTCCAGTTTCCCTAATATGTCTGCCTTGTAAATTACCAGAAAAAACTATCCAAGGATTTTCATGTAAAATTTCACGCTTATGAATATGTCCTAAAGCCCAATAATCATAATTATGGGCTAGTAAATCAGATTTGGTACAAGGAGCATATTTAGCATGACCAGGACAGCCAGTTAAAGATGTATGTAATAGACCAATATTAAAATACCCTGGTATTGCTTTAGGATAAGATACGCTGATATTATCAGTAACCGATTTTTTCGCAAAGCTTTGACCATGAATTGCTACTTTTAACTGTTCTAACTTATGGGTTTCTGGTTGCTTATAATTGAATTTAATCACATTATCCGGTAAGCGTAATTGTTTAGTTATCACACTATCAGCATCATGATTTCCTAATATAATAAAAACTGGAATATTAGCCTTGCGTAAACGGCTCATCTGTTGATTGAAAAATAAACCAGTATTGTAATCTTTCCAGTCAACGTCGTATAAATCACCCGCTAACAAGACAAAATCTACTGCTTTATTACAAGCAAAATCAATCAACTTAACAAAGGCACGTCGGGTTGCAGTTTGGATTTGTTCTATTGGAGCACCATCATAACGTGATAATCCCCTTAATGGGCTATCTAAGTGAATATCCGCAGCATGAATAAATTTCATATATTTCCCAACAGCTGATTTAATTAAGAATTCTGTTATTTAATTCAATAAGTATTTTTTTCGCTTCATCAAATTCAAAATTATTTACTTTATCTTCTAATTGCAAATAAATATCTCGTAAGTCCTTATTTAAATATTGTTTAATTTTTGGCATTAGATCAATAGCACTAGAATTATATTCATTTAATAAACTATCTAATTCTATTAATAATGGTTTAAGAATTGTTATATTAATTTTTATGTCAGCAAATTCTGCTGTAGAATCATTAATTTCTAAGTTTGAAATAGTAGTTATTACTTCTATCACTGATGTTTCAAACTTTGTCAATAATTCAGGGGTAATTGTTTTTTTGGCTTTTAAATTGGTTTCTAAAGTTGTTGCAATTTCATATAGTTTATTAATACTAAGATTACCACTTATACCTCTAATAGAATGAACTATATAGATTGCATCATCAAATTTTTCTGCTTTCAATAAGTTGCTAATTATTGTCACCACATCATGGTATTTTTTATTAAAATCTTGCAATAATCTTATATATAACTTATGGTTATATTCTAATCTTTTTAATCCGGATTTCACATCTATACCTGGTAAATTAATTGGTATAGTTTCTGGTTTAATATTAGAAGTGGGTAATAATTCCAGATTAATATTCGGAATCCATTTTGCTAAAACCCTAAATAATTTTTTTATATCGATTGGTTTAGCTAAATAATCATTCATATTAGCTTTCAGACATTTATCTCTATCATCACTCATTACATTTGCCGTCATAGCGATAATTGGCAATATGGTATATTGTTGTCTAATTAAACGGGTTGCTTCATAACCATCCATTTCTGGCATTTGGATGTCCATTAATATAGCATCAAAATCTGCTTTAGAAACCATGTCTACCGCTTCTTTACCATTATTTGCAACCATCACCGTTATCCCTTTACTTTCCAAGATTTTTTTAGCGAGTTGTTGATTGATTAAACTGTCTTCTACCAATAAAATTTTTACTTCTTTTACTTTGATTATATTATCTACAGGCTCTTCTAACGTTTGGCTAATATCATTTTCATGAATATCAAATGTAATAATAAAATTAAAAGAGCTACCTTTATTTAACTGAGATTCTACCCAAATTTCACCACCCATCATAGTAACTAAGCGTTTACAAATAGTTAATCCTAAACCAGTACCTCCAAATTTACGGGTTGTAGAACCATCAGCTTGAGTAAAAGCTCTAAATAAATTGGGTATTATATTTTGAGGAATACCAATTCCAGTATCTTTAATTAAAAAATGTAACCTAACTTGTTTATTGCCAATGGCAGCTAATTTAATTTCAATAATAATTCCACCATGTTGGGTAAATTTAATAGCATTAGTAATAAGATTGGTAAGAATTTGGATTAAACGTAATGGATCTCCAATTAAATTAGGAATTCCTTTATCAGTAATTATATCTAATGTAAGATTTTTTTCTTTAACTTGTGCATCAAATAAAGCTGATAATTTAGTTAAAATTTCATTTAAAGAGAATGGAATAGCTTCTATATCTAACTTACCAGCTTCAATTTTAGAAAAATCAAGGATATCATTGATAATATTAAGTAAATCTTTAGAAGATTCTTCTATATAATTTAAATATTTTTTTTGTTCTTCAGTTAGTTCAGTATCTGCAATAAGCTGACTGAAACCCATTATAGCATTCATAGGAGTACGAATTTCATGGCTCATATTAGCTACAAATTCACTTTTGAGTCGACTAGCAATTTCGGCAACTTTTTTAGCTTGTTTTAATTCATCTTCAATTTGTTTATGTTTGCTTATATCACGGAATATTTCCAATTTAGAAATACTTCCATCTAAATTATTTATTGGAGTTCCTATTAAATCATAAGTTTTTTGACTTTTTTCTGAAAACCATTCCCAATGTACAGTTTTTCCAGTAAATACTTCTTCATTTTTACACCAAACACAGGCTTCTTTTTTAGAATGGAAATATTCATAGCAAGTTTTGCCTTCTGGTGAACCAAATTCTCTAAAGATTACTGGATTTACATATTCAATTTCATACTGTTTATTTACGATATAAACACCATCTTCCATAGTTTCTAAAATATTAGTAAGGTTATCATGTTTAGAATGTAAGGCAGCTTCCATTTGTTTTCGTACAGTAATATCTTGTAGGATACAGTGAGATTGTAAAAAGTCACCATTTTCATCTAATACTGTATTACCACTTAATTCCACTGAGATTATGTCATTATTTTTACAAATTATTTCAAATTGTAATCCATGAACTTCCCCTTTTGATTTTAAGAATGGAAAATTATATTTAAATTTCTCTACATTAGTAATAAAATCTCCAAACCAATGCCCAATTACTTCTTCTTTTTCATAACCAAACATATTCAACCAAATTGGATTTACTGTAATAAATCGTCCTTCAACATCTAATGATTGATAACCAAGTGGAGCTTTTTCATATAATAAACGAAATTTTTCTTCACTAACTCGCAATGCATTTTCAGTTCGTTTTCTTTCTTCAATTTCTTTTAATAGTTGAGCTTCATTTTTTCGTAAGGCTTCAGTTCTGGTTGCAACTTCTATTTCTAAATCTTGATTATATTCTTTAAGCAAACGTTCCACTCGTCTACGATCACTAATATCTTGAAAAACTGAAATGGCATAGGTAATATCGCCGTTATCATCAAAAATTGGAGTTCCAAAAGCTTCTAATGGGATAATTTTACCTTGACGATGAATTTCTACATTGTCAATTTTTACACTATTACCTTTAAATGCTTGTACAATAGCTAATTCATCGGTTGGATATAATTTATCAGTACCAGCTAAATAGAGTTGATAAACTTTGGCAATATCTTTAAGTTTAACTTTAGGAAAAATTCCTTTCCCAAGCAGTTGTTTAGCTTTTTTATTTACATAATAAGGATTGCCATATTTATTGAGTAATCCTACTGCTATTGGTAGGCTTTCTAATAGTTGTTTTAATTTACTTTCTATAGCAACTCGTAATGCCTCTTCTTTTAGATTTAATATATGTAAATGAGTTTGGATTCTTGCTAGTAATTCTCTTTTAGAAACTGGTTTAGTTAAATAATCGTTGGCTCCGTTTTCTAAACCAATTACCAAATCATCTATTTGATTTTTGGCAGTTAATAATATAATGGGCAATTCGTCAGCTCTCCAAGTTTCCCGAATTTTTTTAGTTACTTCATAACCACTCATTTGTGGCATCATTATATCCAATAATACCAGGCTTGGTTTACATTCATTAATATATTCTAAAGCTTTCAAGCCAGACTCTGCTTGTTTAATGGTATAATTATGTAAAATTAAATGGTTAACAATAACTTGCCGATTAATTGGGTCATCATCAACTACCAATATATAATTAGCATTTGCAATATGATTATTAGCAATAGATAAGGAATTGATTGAATTATTTTCTAAATATTTTGGTAATTTTAATGGTGAAGTTGTTACATTAAAATTATTAGCTAAAAACTCATCTTTTAATCTATCGGCTGTTTTTAATTGTATAGCTAGTTGTTTTTCATATTCTAATTCACGTTGTTTAGCTATTAATTTAAGTCTTTGATGACATATATAAATGATAATAATTGCTAAAAGAATAATAATATACAGGACATAAACCCACCAAGTTTGCCAAGGTGGTAAAATAGTTATTTTATTCCCTTGCTCATTCCAAACATTATCGCTTTCCTTAATTTTAAAAACATACTCTCCATTATATTTATCATCTTGAGTTCCAATCCAAATAAATCCTTGCTTATCTCGTAAAATGTTATAAATTGTGCCTTGAAATAAACTAGCATCAATAGATAAACTCTTAAATTCTAAAGATTGAGATGATGCAGATAAACTTAGTATTAATACAATTATAATATTTTTAATATATATATTCATATTATTGTGTCATGATATTTACTTGTTGTTCCTCCCCACTGTACATTCCAATGTAGTATACTTATCTCATTGATTAAATCTACTTTAGAGTTTTCCATTCCAATCATAGTAATGCTACCCCAATATTCCTAATCCTACCAAAGTTAAGCTAAAATGGGATAAACTACGTCCCATTTGCGACAAATCCCACAATATAGTCCATAAACCTAATGGCAACAAAGGAATATACATTAATAATCCGAATTCCACGGTAATATCACGTACAGTATGGCCAATACTAGCTAGTATAATAACTAAAATAGTTGTTATTGTTAAATAATTGGTTAATTTCATTGTAGTAAATCGAAGGGCTAATTATAATATTTTTTTAATCTATGCGGATCAACTCCTAACGCATAAGCTAATCGCAATTTCCACATTAGTAATATAGTTCTAAAAATACCATTCTGTTCCCAACGTCGACTAGAAGTAATCACTGGTTCTTTTATACATATCAGAGAGCTATATTTTTTCAAGCGTTTACTGAAAGCTATATCTTCCATCAATGGTATGTTTGGGAAACCTTGCACTTGTTGATATAAATCTCGTTGTACAAAAATTGCTTGATCACCAGTTGCAATTCCAGTCCAACAAGAACGCCAATTTATCAACTTTTCAACTATTCGTAACAGTCTGTTAGTTCCAGATAAACGAACATTAAATCTACCCCATTTATATTCCTCAGTTAAATTTTGGCTGATTAAACTAGTTGCGTTAATGGGTAAAAAAGTATCAGCATGTAAAAATAGTAAGATTTTATGTTGGGCAGACTCAGCACCTAAATTCATTTGGTTAGCTCGACCTAGTTCAGAAAGTAAAATTTTGTCGGCCAAAGTCTTTGCTATCTGGCAAGTATTGTCAGAGCTTCCACCATCAACTACAATAATCTCATGCCCAATTTTACGCAGAGGTTGCAATGCTAACAAATTTTGAGCAATAATTGTTTGTTCGTTTAGAGTTGGAATGATGATAGATATTTTCAGGTTAATGCTCCTCCACAACTACTACCTTGGCCGGCGGTGCAGCCATAACAATGTTCGGCAACTATGATGGGATTACCTGGTAAACTTTCAGCGTTTAATTGCGAGATATGAGTATTGGAACTTAAACCTAGCATTTGATTAAAATCACAATCATAAACATAACCTTGCCAGTCAATACTAATTGAATTACGACACATTACGGTTGCTAAATTAGCATCGCTATAAGAGTTCCGTAATAACTGCATGTAATTAGCAAATTCACCTTTAGAAATCAGAATGCTACCAAAACGTTGGATTGGCATATTACAAATTGTATATAACTGATTGAAAGTAATATTATAATTTTCATATAAAAATTTTTTATAGTCAGTTTCTAAACTATCTTGTGGAGCTGGTAAAGTTGGGCCTTGAGAATTGAACACCAAATTCAACGGTAAATCAGAACCATAACCTGATTTATTTAATATTTTGAGAGCTGTAATACTATCTTGAAATACTCCATTACCACGTTGTTTGTCAACATTTTCTTCCAAATAACATGGTAAAGAAGCAATAATTTCTACTTGATTATCGGCTAAAAATTTGGCTAAATTATCTTGGGTCAATAAAACTGTTAAATTACAACGATCAATAACATGCCTTCCCATTTCTCGAGCAGTTTTAACTAAAAATCGAAAATTAGGATTTAATTCAGGAGCTCCACCAGTTAAATCTAACGTATTAATTGAATTATTGCCATTTAAAAAATTAAGCACTTGCTGACAGGTAGTATAATTCATGATTTCAGTACGCTTAGGTCCAGCGTTTACATGACAATGTTGGCATTGCTGATTACATAAGTAGCCTAAATTAACTTGTAAAGTATTTAAAATATCTCGCTTAATGGCTGGGAAATCAGTCTTTTTTAATAGTGGTAGGGTTGCAAGCATTTTGTTTAAAGTCTAGTTGTCGCCAAGCTTCATAAATTATAATCGCTACGGAATTAGATAAGTTTAAACTACGATTACGATTGCCAGGGTACATAGGAATGCGTATTACAGTTTCAGTATTATCAAGCACAGATTGGGGTAAACCACGAGTTTCTGGGCCAAAAATAAAGGTATCTCCAGCTTGGTAATTTGGTTCAGAATAATTAATATTACCTTTAGTCGAACAGGCAAAAACTCTTTTAGGTTGAACGGTTTGAATAAAGTTGGATAAGGAATCATGTTCTTTAACAGTTGCCCATTCATGATAATCAAGTCCAGCTCGTTTTAAACGTCTATCATCTGTTTTAAAACCAAATGGATGAATTAAATGTAATTGCACATTGGTATTAGCACATAAACGGATAATATTGCCGGTATTAGGAGGTATTTCAGGTTGATATAGGACACATTTGAACATGATTATTTTAACTAGAATCCAAATTTTAATAAATATTTGGACTCCAATTATTAAATTATTTTTTCCGCCATAAGGTTGTAGTGGAAGCTATCCCAAAAATATCTCGACTGGGATAATTAGTTTGTTGAACAGTAATTGACTTACCATCTAATTTTTTCAAACATTCAGTCAAAGCACAATGTAATTTTCTAAATGGCATTGGATCAGAATAACTAGCTAAAGCAGCAACATATTCAGATTGATGACTATGCAGAAGTTTTAGAAAAAATTCATGAGAAGTAAATTGACGTTCCATTTTTTGGATAGTTTCCGAGAAAAAACTTTCTAAAGTATCAATTTGTGACATTATAAGTCTCTGTTATAAGTTAAAAAAATAGTGGAATCCAAAGTTTTAAATTTGGACTCCAAAAGGTACTATTAAAACAATTCACCAATTTGTTCCAATGAATCTAAAATAGCATCAGGATTTGATAAGCGAATATCTTGCCCATGATTATAACCATAAGTAACACATAAAATCTGAAAACCAGCAGCTCGAGCTGCTTTTACGTCATTAGTAGAATCACCGATCATTAAAGATTTTTTCGGATCAACGTTAAAATGTTTAGCGGCATGTAATAATGGCATTGGATCAGGTTTCTTTTTAGGTAGGCTATCACCACTAATAACTAGACTAAAATAACCATCAAGCCCTTTTTCTTTCAATAATGGTAAGGTAAATTTTTCAGCTTTGTTAGTAATGCAAGCCAAGTTAATATTTTGAGATTTCACCCAATCTAGGCCTTCAATTACCCCGGCATATGGCTGACTATAAACTCCATTTACTGAAGCATATAATATATTAAATATATCTAAGGCTTGTTCCAATAATTCAGGGTCTGGATTTGGGTTCATTTTAGCTTCTAAAGCTCTGGCAACTAATGTTTTAACTCCATTGCCAACCCAGGTTCTAACTCTAACTTCACCTTGTTGTGGCAGGTTTAATTTTGACAGCATACCATCAGTTGCATAAGCCAAATCCGCTGCGGTATCCACCATAGTACCATCTAAATCAACTAAAACTAATTCTGGTCTATTTAAACTCATTATTTAAACCTGTGCTAATTCGGAACGCATTGCATCAATAGTCTCTTTATAATCAGCAGTATTAAATATAGCTGAACCGGCTACAAAAGTATCTGCCCCAGCTTGAGCGATTTCTTTAATATTGTCGATTTTTACTCCACCATCAATTTCTAGCCGTATATCATTACGTCCACTAGCATCAATTATTTGACGAGCTTCTTTCAGTTTATCTAAGGTAGCAGGAATAAAAGATTGGCCTCCAAAACCAGGGTTTACTGACATAAGTAATACCATATCAATTTTATCCATCACATATCTAAGATAATCCAATGGAGTTGCTGGGTTAAATACTAGACCAGCTTTACAATCCAACGATTTAATTAATTGTAAAGTACGATCAACATGCTCACTAGCTTCTGGGTGGAAAGTAATATAAGTGGCACCAGCTTTGGCAAAATCTGGAATAATTCGATCCACTGGTTTAACCATTAAATGCACGTCAATTGGAGCTGTAACTCCATGTTTACGCAATGCTTCACAGATTAAAGGCCCAATAGTCAAATTTGGTACATAATGATTATCCATCACATCAAAATGGACGATGTCTGCTCCAGATTTTAATACATTAGTAACTTCGTCACCTAAACGAGCGAAGTCTGCTGATAAAATAGAAGGTGCTATTAAAAAATTATTCATTATTTTAAAATTCTCCAATATAAATTGTAAGGAAGTAGTTTGTAATAATTTTATTCATTAAATAAGTTTATTTATAATTTATTTCTAACAATATAGGTAAAATCTTT
>DRQV01000100.1 GCA_011371325.1 Thioploca sp. | reverse complement strand
TAAACCAATAACAATAGAAAGTGGAGTGGAAACTATTATTGAATTGGATATGTTTAAATATTTACAAGATGGTAATAGTGTTGTTATAGATTCTCGTACTGTAGCTTGGGTGGCTAAAGGATCAATTCCAGGAGCTATAAATTTACCTTGGGATATTTTTAATAATATTAAAACTGATATATTAAATGTATTATTAGAAGAACAATTTAATGTTACTGTTAATGATAATAAATATTATTTTGATACTGCTAAAACCCTAGTATTATTTTGTAATGGTCCTTGGTGTAACCAGTCACCAACTAGTGTTCATTCCTTATTAAAACTTGGTTATCCGAAAGAAAAATTAAAATGGTTTCGTGGTGGTATGCAAGCATGGGAATCACTTGGTTTGACTACTGTTACTGATGTATTAATTCCCCAAATTAGTTTAGATACCAGAATTCTAGATTTATTAACTTTACCAAAAGAAAAAACAGTCTTTACAACTTGGTATAATTGGTTAACACAAATTATCTGGCAAGATGATGAACCTGAAGTTAAAATAACACCTGATATTAAAAATGTATTAGTTAAACATAATGGCCGAGAAATATTAATTCAACGCAATCAAAATAAAGATAATCTTATTAAAGCTGAATTTGCTAAAACCTCTCGCCCCTGTCCACCCAAATGCTTACAATCAATTGATTTAGTAAAAGAAGTTAAAATTATTGCTGAATTGGAAGTATTAGATTATTTAGAAAAAATAGCAACTGGAGATAATTCTATTCTAGTTATTGATTCACGAGGGATTGACTGTGTAGCAAAAGGTTCTATTCCTGGTACTGTAAATATACCATGGGATATTTTAAGTGGTAAAAAATCTAGTCCTCCTATTGTTAGAAAACTATTAGAGGAACAAATTGGAGTAAAAATTGATCATGATGGTAAGTTCTTATTTGAAGATGCTAAAACTTTAGTATTATTCTGTAATGGTCCTTGGTGTAATAAATCTCATGATAATGTTGCAACATTATTAGAACTTGGTTACCCACCAGAAAAATTAAAATGGTATCGTGGTGGTATGCAAGCGTGGGAATCACTTGGTTTAACTACTGTTAAAGATATTCCAATGCCTTGGTTCGGTCTTTAAACACGTATAGTTTACGAATCATATTAAGATACCGAAGCAATTATAGTATTTACCAATTAAATTGATTATAGTAAATAAGTGATTAACATTTATTTTGAATTTGATTAAGAATCACTATAAATCTTTTTTAGCCTAGCAAGGAAAAGCTTATGAAACGAATAATTTTTTTAGCCATGATTTTATACAGTAACCAAGTATTAGCTGGTGAAATTTATAGCTATGTAGATTCTAATGGTGTTCGAAATTATACTGATAAAGCACCAAATCATCGTTTTACAATAAAAATTCATCCTCAATCTAAAAATAAAAAAAAGGATGAAATTTATAAGTATATAGATGAGAAAGGTATTATTCATTTAACTGATAATCCTAATAATCCTAGATATAAATTGATTTATGTTAATGGTGTAACTGTAACACAATATTCCACTTTTATTGATTCTCGAGGTAACTATAGCAATTATGGTGGTTTAATAGGAAATGTTGCTAATTTAACTAACTTAGAACCAGCTTTATTACATGCGGTAATTCAAACTGAATCAGCGTTTAATCCTAGGGCAATTTCTCCTAAAGGAGCAGTTGGTTTAATGCAGCTTATGCCGGCTACAGCAAAGCGTTTTGGAGTTAAAGACCGCACTAATGCTACAGAAAATGTTTATGGTGGAGCTAAATATTTAAGTCATTTAGTTGGTTTATTTAATAATAATTTACGTTTAGCTTTAGCTGCTTATAATGCTGGTGAAAATGTAGTAAAACGTTATGGTAATAAAGTTCCACCATATAAGGAGACTAAAAATTATGTTAAAAAAGTATTGCGACTTTACAGTGCTTATCGGGATAAAATGTAATCATTTTGGTAAATATATTAATTTTTGAGAGTTCAGTAGTGAATAATATACTCCGTAAGCCTAAATGGATACGCATTAAAGTTTCTAATAATAATACAGTGACTAAAGTTAGAAGTAAATTACGCCAACATCATTTACATACTGTATGTGAGGAAGCTTCTTGTCCTAATTTGAACGAATGTTTTACTAGTGGTACAGCTACTTTTATAATCATGGGTAATATTTGTACCAGAAGATGCCCATTTTGTGATATATCTCATGGGCGACCAAAACCACTTGATAGCAATGAACCAATAAATTTAGCCAACACGATTGCTGCTATGCGATTAAAATATGCAGTAATTACATCGGTAGATCGTGATGATTTACGAGATGGTGGTGCTGGTCATTTTGTAGCTTGCATAAATGAGATTAGGAAAATATCTTTATCTACTCAAATTGAAATATTGGTACCAGATTTTCGAGGCAGAATGGATACCGCATTAGAAATTTTTCAACATGGTTTACCAAATGTATTCAATCATAATGTAGAAACTGTGCCACGTTTATATAAATCGGTTCGTCCTGGAGCTAACTATAATTGGTCATTGAAATTAATAAAAAATTTTAAATCAATATATCCACAAATAACCACCAAATCTGGATTAATGTTAGGTTTAGGAGAAGAATTTGATGAAGTATTAGAAGTTATGGAAAATTTACGTTTTTATGATTGTGAAATGATTACTTTAGGACAATATTTACAACCGACTAAAGGGCATTTACCAGTGAAACGTTATATATCACCAACTGAATTTGATAAATTAGCAAAACTTGGATATAAAATGGGTTTTAAAAATATTGCCAGTGGGCCTTTGGTACGTTCTTCTTATCATGCAGAGCAACAATATGAAAAATAAAGGTTTTACTCTTATAGAAATAATGGTAGTAGTGGTAATTTTGGGAATTTTAGCAGCTTTAGTTGTACCTAAGATTATGAGTAATCCAGATAAAGCTCGTTTGGTAAAAGTTGAACAGGATATTCGTGCTGTAGAAACGGCATTGAAATTGTACAAGCTAGATAATTATATATATCCTACTACTGACCAAGGTTTAGAAGCATTGGTTACTAAAACTAATATTCCACCAGAACCTAGACAATGGAAATCTGGTGGTTATTTAAATAGTGTTCCAATTGATCCATGGGGATTTCCATATAATTATCTTAGCCCTGGTGTGCATGGAGAATTTGATATTTATTCATTTGGTGCTGATGGTCAGCCAGATGGAATTGATGTGAATGCAGATATTGGTAATTGGCAATTAAAATAGTGGATAATATCCTAAATTCCATATTTAACTTAAAAAATTACAAATTATTTTATAAAATCTGCTAAAATGTATTTTTTATAAAAACCCAATTAAATATGAATATATATATGAAGAACCCCAATACCAAATTTTATAAACTAGGAATAGGAACATTTTTCTTAGTTATAGTAATATTATTCGCTATATTTGGATTGGATGATATGCCTCACACAACGTTCTTAGCATTTGTAGCTGTTGTAGGTGGTTACATGGCTATGAATATTGGTGCAAATGATGTTGCCAATAATGTTGGCCCAGCTGTTGGTTCTAAGGCTTTGACCTTAACAGGAGCTATTATAATTGCAATTATTTTTGAAGCTAGTGGTGCGTTAATCGCTGGTGGAGATGTTGTAAGTACGATTAAAAAAGGTATTATCGATCCTAAACTTATTGTTGATACTAGTATATTTATTTGGGTAATGTTTTCTGCGTTGCTTGGAGGAGCTATTTGGCTTAATTTAGCAACTGCATTGGGAGCTCCAGTTTCAACTACTCATTCCATAGTTGGAGGAATTATGGGGGCAGCTATCGCATCCAGTGGTTGGGGGCTGGTAAACTGGGGTATGATGACAAAAATTGCTGCTAGTTGGGTTATATCTCCCGTTTTAGGTGGTTTAATCGCAGCATTATTTCTATATATAATTCAAGATCGAATTTTTCATAAAGATGAGACCCTAGAAGCGGCTAGAAAAATAGTACCAATTTT
>DRQV01000099.1 GCA_011371325.1 Thioploca sp. | reverse complement strand
CTATTTTTTAACAATATAAATAATCGATAATTTTTTTATTATTTCTTGACTTTTGAAGGCAATAAAGGTATTATGTATGGAATGGCCAGTTAGGTTTTTTGCCTGCTGTTTTAAATCATTTGGATAACAGAATCTTGGGTGTTTAGCTCAGTTGGGAGAGCGTCGCCCTTACAAGGCGAATGTCGGGGGTTCAAGTCCCTCAACACCCATCAAATCCCTCAACTATTTTAAGATATTAAATCGAAGGTAATAAATATCTAAGATTATTAAGGAGCAGTAGCTCAGTTTGGTTAGAGTATCGGCCTGTCACGCCGAGGGTCGCGGGTTCGAGTCCCGTCTGCTCCGCCACATTATATAACAAGCGTATCTTATAGATGCGCTTTTTTTTTATTTAAAATTTGGCAAAAGAGGTTAATTATGTTACAAAATATACGTGATAATTCTCAAGGTTGCCTGTCTTGGGTTATAGTTGGTTTAATTTCTCTGACTTTTGCAGTTTGGGGAATAGGTGAATTTGGTTTATCAAATAATGAAAGAATTATTGCAGAAGTGAATGGAGTAGAAATACCAGAAGAAGATTTTATTAAACAAGTTAATCAGCAAAAAAATCGTTTACGCTCCATGTTTAAGAATCAAGACATAGATTTATCATTTATGCAAGATCAAATTCGTAAGAATACTTTGCGACAAATGATAGATGAAGAATTATTAGTTCAGTCAGCAACTAATTCTGGTATGCGTATTAGCAATGGTTTATTGGCTGCTCGTATTCATAGTTTTGAAGCTTTTAAAAGTGATGGTAAATTCTCTCAGGTTATATACGAACAACTTTTACAACGTCAAGGACTAAATCCAATAGCTTTTGAAATGGATATGCGACGTTCATTATTGGTAGAACAAATTAGACAAGGTATAATACGTTCAGCACTAGTGACTGATAACGAACAACGAGCTACTTTAGAAAATCAACAACGTTCAGTTAGTTATCTCATTATTCCAAGTAGTCGTTTTACTGATAAAGTTGTTGTTAGTGATGAAGAAATAGCAAACCATTATCAAGAAAATTCTATTCAATATATGATTCCTGAACTAGTTAGTATTGAATATATAGAATTATCAAACAAAGATATTGATTTGAAAGAAGGCTTAGATGAAGAGTCTTTAAAACAATACTATGAAGATCATAAAGAGACATTTACAACTCCAGCTAAATGGCAAGCTAGTCATATTTTAATTAAAATTGCTAAAGATGCTACATTAACTGATACTGAGCTTGCTGCAGACAAAGCTAGTAATATATTAGCTCAGATAAAAACAGGAGAAAAATCTTTTGCAGAACTAGCTCAACAATTTTCAGATGATATTGGCAGTAAAGATAAAGATGGAGATTTAGGCTGGTTTGGTCCTGGAGATATGGTAAAACCATTTGAAGATGCAGTAAAAACTATGCAAATTGGTGAAATTAGCGAATTAGTAAAAAGTAGATTTGGCTTTCATATAATTAAATTAAATGATGCTAAACCAGAAGTATTACAATCTTTTGCTGATGTAAAAACTAAGATAAAGCAAGATTTATCTAACGAACTAGCTGAAGCAGAATTTTATACTTTAGTAGATAACTTTGGTAATGTGGCTTTTGAAAATCCAAATAGTTTAGACGCAATTGTAGAAACTATGGGATTAACTCCTAAAACTACAGAATTATTTTCTAAAAATGATAAGCATCCAGAAGATTCTATTTTATCTAATTCAAAAGTAATTACAGCTGCTTTTAGTGATTCTGTATTGAAAGATGGTTATAATAGTGAAGTGATTGATATTGGTGAACAACGTGCATTAGTTCTACGGGTTAAAGAGCATAAATTAGCTAAAGCTAAACCTCTTGAAGAAGTTAAAGATTCTATTAAAATAGCTTTGATCAAAATTAAAACTGAAGCTGAAGCTAAAAAATTAGGAGAACATTTGTTAGAGCAAATTAAACAAAATACTGCTCCAAATATTGTTGCACAAGATAGTGATTTAACTTGGTTAACATCACAAGTAACACGACAGGATAAAACCATGCAGCAAGCTATATTACAACAAGCTTTTAAAATGGGGCATCCTGCCAATAATAAGGCAATTTATCAAAGTTTAAAATTGGATAATGGTGATTTTGCTTTAATTGCAGTTTCCGCAGTAAAAGCTGGAGAAAAAACTGTTGGAACTGTCACTCAATATAAGCAATCGATTGGAGATAGTGAATTTAACCAATTAATATCTGGTTTAAAAATTGATGCTGAAATTAAAGATAACTTTGCTGAATTATCTGACGATAGTTAATTATTTAAGATTTTTGAAATAATCTATTACAAGATATATTCATTTATATTTTGTAATAGTCACTCCATTTAGCTAATCATTATTATCTAATTTCATCAATAATGGTGGTAGAAATAGAAAATCTGCCATTAAAGCTAACACAATTGTTACCGCGGTCATAGAACCCATATCCGAATTGACAGCAAAATGTGACATAGATAAAATAGCAAAGCCAGCCACTAATGCTAATGTAGTAATCCATAAGGCTAAACCAACACTGCGGAATGCGTAAAGAACTGCTTCTGGTGAATCCATATTTTTTTCCCGTCTAGCTCGAAGATATTTGCTTAAGTAATGGATAGTATCATCGACTACAATTCCAATCGTTAAACCTGCTACCACTGATAATCCTAAGCCAACCTGACCAACTAATAATCCCCAAATACCAAATGCCATTGCTGTTGGTACTAAATTAGGGACTAAACTAATCAGTCCAAATTTTATAGAACGCAATGCTACTACTAAAATAAGAGAGATCAACACCAAAGCAATAGCAGCACCAAACAACATACTTTGAATATTACGAACTCCAATCCTAGCAAACATTAGCGATGTACTAGCCCCATGAGTTATAATCTCAGGAGTATTATTTTTAAACCAAGTTTGAACTCGTTCTTCTAAAGCAATTATTTCATTAGAAGACATTGTTTTTAAGGTAACATCAACTCGAATAGCAGATTTATCTACATTAATCTGATTATTAAGGTCTAAACCATATGGCAAAGACATTTCATACAACAATAAATATTGAGCTGCTAAATCTTGCCGTTCTGGTAAACGATAATAAGCAGGATCATCATTGTGCATGTTTTTATTAAGTCGCTTAAAAGTATCTGTCATAGTATTAACATGATCTACTTCTGGTTGTTGACGATACCAGTCAACAAATTTTTCAACCTGTCGTAAAAATGCTGGATTACTAATTCCTTCAGCCGTTCCAGAATTAAGAGAATAAGATATAGCATCAGTACCAGTTAAGTTATCGTTACTAAAGTCAGCAGCAATTCGAAATGAAAAACTATGATCAAAATATTTCACAAATATATCATTTAGCTCATTACGTGGCACAAAAGAAACTAGCAATATTATAATTGATACCATTCCCCATAATAATCTATTGCGTTTAGCTATCACAAAATTGCCTAAACGCTCCATCATATGAACTTTATTAGATATTGGACGAACTTTAGATGGTAGAATACTCATTAATGCCGGCAAAAATGATATTGAGATGATAAACGCAATTATAACTCCAACCGCAACGATATTGCCTAAATCACGAAATGGTGGTACATCACCAAAATTCATGCTCAAAAATCCGATAGCAGTGGTTAAACTGGTAAGGAAAATGGGTTGGAAATTGACTCGCAAGCTTTCTATAATGGCAGAATTCTTATCTAGTCTATTAATATTCATTTCATGCCGCATTGTAACTAAAAAATGTACACTATCAGCAACTGCCAAGGTTAAAATCATAGTAGGTGCGGTAGCAGACGGGCCAGTCAGAGCAATTCCAGATAATCCTGCTAATCCCATTGCTGCTACTGTGGAACAAGTGATTACCAAGAAAGTAGTAAATGTACCAGAAAATCCTCGAATTAATAACCATAACATACCTAAAATTACTAAATACATCAATGGTATTAAATTTTGCATATCACTTTTACTAGCTTCTGGAAATGAGTTATTCATCATCACCATACCAGTAAGGTAAATATCAATTTCAGGATAATTTGCTCTGACTTTGTCAGCAAGCTCTCTAACAAATTTAGCTATTTCTGGAACTTCTTTATCTGGATGAATGCCTGGCAATTGAACTATAATATTCACTCCAGTAACATGAGCAGTAGGAGAGATTATTTTATTAATTAATTGTGGTTCCGCCAATGCTACTTGTTTAGCATAAAGTATTTCTGCTTCTGAAAGTTGCAAAGCATTTTCGATCAAATCCTCTACAATTAAATCATCTTGTTCAGCTCGAGTATGTTGAAAATTACTAATAGAATCAACTCTGCTAGAATAAGGAATTTGCCAAGCTTCATTAGTTAACCATTCGACTGCTGCAAGAGTTTCATTGGTAAATACTTGACCATCTTTAGGAGCTATGATAAATAATACATTATCATTTTTACTATAAGTATTTTGTAAATCTTCAAAAGCCAGCAGTTGAGGATTTTCTTCACTAAAAAATACTCGATAATCGGTATCAAAGCGTAATGGAAAACCTAATGTGGTCAGCATAACTAATGCTAATGTGGCTAGTACAATAAAATAACGCCAGCGAATCACTAACTGACTATAACGTTCAATCATAATTTAGAAAAACTCCTATTAAAATAGTTGTCATTTTGTTATAATATGATTATAATAGCTGATTCTTATGTTATATTTCAATAATTATTGACATTCTATTTAGGTATTTTCTAAATATTCCTTGCTTTAATGTTGTTAGCTTTTATTGGTTAATAATTTTAAAATCTAATCAATTTAGTTAATATTACCAACATTAAAGCTGTTTAATCCGTAAGGAGTTTTATGAGGCATTACGAAATTGTATTTATTGTTCACCCAGATCAAAGTGAACAGGTTCCGGCAATGGTTGAACGTTATCAGTCAATCATTGGTAGCGAAAATGTTCATCGCCTTGAAGATTGGGGTCGGCGACAATTAGCTTATCCAATCAATAAAATTCATAAAGGCCATTATGTCCTAATGAATATTGAATGTAATACTGAAACAATGGACGAAATTACCGAAGCTTTCCGATTTAATGATGCTATAATCCGGCATTTAATTATCAGAAAGAAAAAAGCTATTACAGAACCATCTCCATTTGTCAGAGAAGCAACTGCTGCTGAAAAAGAACTTATTGAAGACATTGCCGACTAACAATTTGAGGTTGTATGAATAATCATCATAAGAATCACCATAACAATTCTAATTCATCCCGTTATTTTCGCCGTAAAAAATATTGTCGGTTTACTGCCGAGGGTATTACTGAGATTGATTACAAGGACTTAACTATTCTAAAGGGTTTTATTACTGAAACTGGCAAGATTGTACCAAGCCGTATTACAGGCACTAAGTCTAAATATCAACGTCAACTATCCACAGCGATTAAACACGCTCGTTTTTTGGCATTGTTGCCTTTTTCTGATAATCACCAAGAATAAGATTCTCATAGAGGTTATGTATGGAAGTAATTCTTCTCGAAAAAATTAAACATTTAGGTAAGTTAGGCGATAAAGTTGTCGTTAAAAATGGTTATGCTCGTAACTATTTAGTTCCAAAAAATAAAGCTGTATTAGCTACTGCAAATAATCTAGCTGATTTTGAAGTACGTCGCTCTGAATTTGAAAAAGCTCAACAAACTGTTTTGGAGTCATCTAAAGAGCGAGCTGAACAATTAAAAGAAATTATTGTTGAAATTGCTGGAAAAGTTGGAGTTGAAGGTAAGTTGTTTGGTTCAGTTGGTGCTGCTGATATTGCTCAAGCTATCACTGAAGGAGGGATTCCTATCACTAAACAAGAAATTAGATTATCAAATGGCCCAATTCGTCAAGTAGGTGAATATGATATAAAAGTTCATTTACATCAAGATGTAGATGCTTTTGTAACAGTTCAAGTTATTGCTGAGAACTAGTATTTAGTTTGTACAATCTCTAGTTTTTCCTGTAATTGAGTAATCCTCCAAATTTAAACCAACTCTGGAGGATTACTATATAATTTAAGTATATATGAACATGCCCAACATAAACGCCAGTCCAATAATCATAGCAAAAGCATAGTGATATAAAAATCCGGTTTGCATTTTACGAGTCTTACTGGCAGTCCAATCGATTAAATCAGCTATACCGTTGATGAATCCATCAATAAATTTGACATCCCCAAACTGCCACATGAAAGAACCAATCTTTCTCGTACCACCAGCAAAGAACCAATCATTAAAGCGATCAAAGTAATATTTTTCAACCAATATCTTATAAACAATACCACTACGTTCTGCAATAACGGCTGGCAATTCTGGCCGTTTAATATATAAGAAATAGGCTAACCAAACTCCAGCTGCTGCTAATAAAATTGGTAACTGAATCAAGCCATGTAATACAAAGCTTATAACACCATGATAATTCTCTGGATTTAGTGTATTATGTCCAGCAGCTATAAAAATTGAATCGCTAAAATAATTACCAAATAACATAGGGCCAATAGTAAACATACCGATCAATATTGATGGAATTGCTAATGCTATTAATGGCCAAGTAACTACATTAGGACTCTCATGCAAATGCTCTTTGGTATGCTCATCCATTCGTTCTTTACCGTGAAAAGTTAGGAAGAACATACGGAAAGTATATAAAGCAGTGATAAATACTCCAGATAATACTGCATAATAAGCAAAACCAGCCCCAGTTCGATCAGCTTCATAGGCATGATGGACAGCTTCTATGATCGCATCTTTGGAGAAAAATCCTGACATGCCAGGGAAACCAATTAAAGCTAACGAACCTATCAACATAGTTATATAAGTAATCGGCATGTATTTCTTCAAACCGCCCATTTTCCGCATGTCTTGTTCATGGTGCATAGCGATGATTACCGAACCAGCTCCTAAGAATAATAAAGCTTTGAAAAATGCGTGAGTCATTAAATGGAACATACCAGCTGTATAAGCTGAAGCTCCCAATGCAACTGTCATATAACCTAATTGAGATAAAGTTGAATAGGCTACGACTCGTTTGATATCGTGTTGTACTAAACCTAATAAACCCATGAAAAATGCGCTGATAGCTCCAATAATTAATACAAAACTTAGAGCCGTAGTGCTTAATTCAAATAATGGCGATAAGCGAGCTACCATAAAGATACCAGCAGTCACCATAGTTGCGGCATGGATTAAAGCCGATATAGGAGTCGGGCCTTCCATTGAATCCGGTAACCAGACATGGAGTGGAAACTGAGCTGATTTACCCATCGCTCCAACAAATAATAAAATACACATTACGGTTATCATCGACCATTCATAGCCAGCAAAAATACTGATAGTTTGTTGATATTCCCCAGCTTGAGCTAAACCGAATACTTCACTATAATTCAATGTGTTAAAAGCCATTAATACGGTTGCAATTCCCAATGCAAAACCAAAATCACCAACCCGATTTACCAAGAAAGCTTTCAAATTAGCATAAATTGCAGTATCTCTGGTATACCAAAAACCAATCAATAAATATGAAACTAAACCAACTGCTTCCCAGCCAAAAAATAATTGGACAAAATTATTCGACATCACCAGCATTAACATAGAGAAGGTAAATAGGGAAATGTAGCTAAAAAAACGTTTATAACCTGGATCATCACGCATATATCCAATAGTATAAATATGTACCATCCACGATACAAATGTAACTACTAACATCATCACCGCAGTGAGTGAATCTACCATAAATCCAACTTCTAATCGTACATTACCGGCAACTAACCAAGTATATAAAATCTCGTTATAAATTGCATGACCAGCAAAAATTATTTGATAAAATATAGAAGCAGATAAAAAGAAAGCCAGCCCAACTGCTCCAATAGTGACTGAATGGGCAATTCGCCGACTAACTGGAAATAATCCAGCGATAATTGCTCCAAACAGAGGAGCTAAAACAATAGTAAGAAGTGTGTTCTGCATAGATTATCCTCAATAATTATTTGAGATAGAGTAAGATTTCGCTAATTATAACAGATAAAAATAATTTAATGAACAGTTTGTATAGCAGTTCTTATTCTTAATATTTAATTAATAATTGACATTAAAATACTATAATATTTAAATTTATCATATAAATATATAATAATATCAATCTATTATATGAATGGAATGATTATTGCTCGGTTGATAACTAGAACTCATCTCATAGTCCAAGATTTGAAGTAGGATTTTTCCTAATATAATTAAAATACTTTTTTAAGTTATGTCTAAAACAGCTATTAAAGAACCAATTATTGCTACCAAGCGTCCTTTACGGATTTTACTAGTTGATGATGACTCTATCATTTTAACAATGTTAACCGCTTGGCTGGAAGATGTTGGTTATGAAATAAAATCAGTTACAAATGGTATTGATGCTATATCTTTAATGCCTGCATTCAAACCCAATCTTGTTATCACTGATTTGCGTATGGAAGGAATGGATGG
>DRQV01000098.1 GCA_011371325.1 Thioploca sp. | reverse complement strand
TCTTTGTGGAGGAATTGAATTTGGTGTTGGATCGGGATTGTAATAGTTATATTAAGCAATATTATAATTTTATTAATTTTTCCTATGATATGGCTTGGGAACAAGTGGTAAATCGGATATTGTGGGTTTGAATGGTTAGTAGGTTATCTTAATTAAGAATCGCTACATCTTGCAAGATAGTTTTAGAGTATTCTTAGTAAAAAACGTTCTTCTAGGTATCTTCTAAATTTTAACTAAATCTTGGAGGCCGACTTATCGGCGGCTCAAGAATGGTGTTAGTATTTTCGTCAATTAAGAATTTTAGGTTTCGGAAATGACGTACGATTTCCGAACTTTCAGATAGAAAGTTTTAGAAGATTACGCTTTGCTCCATTACTAAAATAACTTATGTAGAAAAAATAATATTTGGTTTTATTATCCTCACTAAGAATCGGTAAACCACCAATAGGAAATTCCACCAGCAACAGCAGCAGTAAAAATTGGAACTGTAATTAATGCACCAATGACAATACTACTTGTAACAGTAGCATAGCTAGTTAATATTGCTGTAATTATAATTCCAACTGTAGCACCTGCATAAGTATTGAGACTAGCTATGTCACAAACTAACTGATTTTCACAATCATTATACCAGTAATCATTCATCAATTTAGCAGCTCCAAAACCAGCAATTCCACTTCCAACTAATACAATCGGACTGGTAATAATTCCAGCGTATAACCCACTAGTCATGATTCCACTATTAGTCCAAGTAGCAACTCCACCAGCAACCAATTGTGGAAAGGCATAGGAATCAGTAGAAATAAAAAATATCAAACTACTAATGTATAACCATTTTTTCATCCTAACACTGTTCCCAAGGCAAACCACGAAAACGCCAACCACTAGTAGTACTACGATGATGTTCGTCATCTAATGGCCCTTCAAATCCTTCTGCAACATTATAAACTTCATTAAAGCCATCTTGAATTAAGGCATTTCCTGCTTCTAAAGAACGACGGCCACTACGGCAAATTAATATAACTGGAACTGCATCAATATGACAATTATCCGAATTATACACTACTCCTCCTAACATTAATTTACGTACATCAGCTGCAAATCGAGGATTAATTTTCCAATCTGGTTCATCAATCCAGGGAATATGAATAGCTCCTTTGGGATGGCCGATAAATAAAAATTCCATTTCAGAACGTATGTCAAGAAATATGGCTTTAGGATTATCTTGTATCATTTGCCAAGCATCTTGAGGCGAAATGGAAATTATTTCAACATTTTCTTCGTTCATAATATTTTTGAGTTAATAACTGTTTTTATAGATTTTTCTGGGGAAAATTAGCTTCTGGCTCATATATACTATCATATCATTGAACAATTAACTACCATAATCTCAACTCTCCGATCAACAGCATCTCTAGCATCATCAGTTCCAGAACCAACTATATTGTCTACAAAACCTTTACCAACTGCTTTTGATCTTATCTGTATATTTGCAATTTGTAATTTACTCTGAAAAGACTTAGCTCTTTTTAAAGATAATTTCTTATTATAAGCAGAGTTACCAGTATTACTACTATGACCAACTATATGAAAACATTGGTTGTTATCATTAAAATATTTGGCAATCATTTTCAGCCATAACTTATAATCAGCTTTTAACTTTGGATCATCAATAAATTCAGTTGAGTTAACTTGAAATAAAAACTTAATGTTTAAATTATTATTTTCCCGCACACTAGTAGCTAACAATTGAATAAAAGCATTTTCTGCTGCTTCTATTTTATCCAATTTTAGATTAGTTTCATACAAACCAGCATAAGTTCGCATTAAATTTTTGCCATCTGAATGTTTAGAAGCTTGCTGAAATAATTTTAAAGCTTGATCATAATTTGCTTTTTCATAATCTGTTTCAGCTTTAACCAATAGAGCCTGTATATCTATGGAATCATAATAAACTTTATCAGCTAATTCATCTATTCCTTTTCTAGCAGTATTAATTAAACTTTCAATACGATTATCTTTCATGTAAATTGGGCTATCTTGGTAAAATGCGGTTGGAGTATGATCTAAATCTAAATTTAATATCCAACTGCTAGAATTAGCAATTATTTTCCCAGTTTGCAAATCAATAACTGATGCTGAAACTTTGTAGTATTTTTCTGTCTTATCTGTTGCATTACCAACTGAATAATCAGTAAAATCAATAATACCACTCATAATATATTGAGATTCACGTAAATTTTGCGGGGTAATTCTAGCGATTGGTATGTTAAGATTTTTAGCTCTGTTAAAAATAATCTGTTCAATTTGGCGACTAACTTTAACTATTTCCCCACTATTTGCATCTGCAAAAGGGTCTAATGCAATATTGGTTAATTGTAAGGTATTATTTTTAATCTGTATTAACAAATCATTAGCTAAGTTATTTATAGCAATGTTGAATTCTAATGGGTATTTAGAAGAAGTTTGTTGAGTATATTGAACACAAGAAAATAAAGAAATTAAAAGTAATATGGCAAAGAATCGTTGTAGATAATACATTGCTATTTTCTCCAATTTTTACAAAATAATCATAAGTTAATTTTTAACAAATATCAAAATTACATTAACATTTTATAAGCAATAACTAGTAAAAATGTAGCAAAAAATCTTTTTAATATTATAGTTGAAATGGTATGGGCTACTTTAGTTCCCAATGGGGCAAATAATAAGCTGGCTGGGGCAATTTCAACCAACGCAGGCCAATAAATATAACCAATATGGCCGGTTTCAGTATATTGCCAACCGGTTATTATAAACCCAAAAGTGCCAGCCAACGCAATTGGAAAGCTGCAAGCAGCTGAGGTTGCAATGGCATTACGAATTGATATTTTACACCAAACTAAAAATGGTACTGTCATTGAACCACCACCGATACCTACCAAGCTTGAAACTAAACCTATTACAGTTCCAACCATTATTAATTTATTTGGTAGTTGACGATGTTTAGCCGGATATATGTTAAAAGCTAGTTGAATTGCAATTAATAAGATAAAGATAGCAAAAACATTGTATAAAAATTCACTTGGTAATATACTCGCAATAAATGCTCCAAATAATGCTCCAATAATAATTCCTGGAGTAAGTTGCCACACAATATTCCACAATACAGCTTGATGACGATGATGAGCGAAAATAGAAGTAATCGAAGTTATAACTATAGTTGCTAAAGTAGTTCCTATTACAACTTGCATCAGATTGTCAGGTGCAACAATTTGATCAGTATAGAAAATCCAAGCTAAAATTGGTACTAATACTACACCTCCGCCAATTCCCAATAATCCAGCTAAAAAACCAGCAATACTACCAATTAATAAAAAAATTTCGTAACTAGTTATCATTGTAAATATAACATGCGTAAAAATATATTGCTATTACAATATTTTAATAACATGTTTTAACCTATATAAATTATAGTAATATTAAGTATTTACAAACTATTCCTAGCATCCATCATAAGTCGCTTCATTTCAGTTATGGCTGGGATAAAACCTGTAAATAATGCTCTAGCTACAATAGCATGCCCAATATTTAATTCGCAAATTTCTGGAATAATAGCAATATCAGCAACATTGTGATAGTGTAAACCATGACCTGCGTTAACCTGTAAACCTGCTGCAACTCCATGTTTTACCGCTGTTAATATTCGTTGATATTCATATTGTCGAACTTTATTATCAGTAGCATCTGCAAAATGTCCGGTATGAATTTCTATTGCTGGTGATCCAACTTTTACTGCGGCATCTATTTGTTTTAAATCCGCATCAATAAATAAAGAAACTTTAGTTCCAACCGCAGCTAGTTGTTGACATGCCGCTTGAATTTTATCTATTTGCCCTAGTACATCTAAACCACCTTCTGTTGTTAATTCTTCTCGCCGTTCTGGAACTAAACATACATCATGTGGTTGAAGCTGTTCTGCAAATTGTAACATTTCTGTTGTTACTGCCATTTCTAAATTCATACGAGTTAATAACACATCTTTGATCAATAATACATCACGTTCTTGAATATGACGACGATCTTCACGCAAATGCAAAGTAATCAAATCAGCTCCAGCTTGTTCTGCTTCAATAGCAGCTTGTACTGGGTTTGGATAACGAGTGCCACGAGCTTGCCGAACTGTAGCAATATGGTCTATATTTACGCCTAGACGTATTGGAGTAATGGTTCTCATTATTTTAAGATAGATTACATTAATGTTAAAATGGTTTGGACAATTTATAAAAATTAAAAAACTATCCGAACCATTGATAAAATCTATAGAATTTTAAAATTATTAAATATTTAACAATAAATTCCCATCTGTATCAACTTCAATTTTAAAGCTCTCAGCACAACCTTGATCTGGAGCTATAGCTTCTCCATTTTCCAAATTAATTTGCCAATTATGCAACGGACAAGTCACTTTATGACCATGAATTATGCCATCTGCCAATGGTCCTTCTTTATGCGGACAATTATTCGCAATTGCAAATATCGCATCATCCGAAGTACGAAAAATAGCTATTTCACCACGTTCAGTCTGTACTACTCGTGAACCTAAAACAGGTATATCATTTAACTTACCAATATTCATTGTGCTTCCCCATGCAAAGAAGTAAATTCATGTTTGGCAACGCCTTCAGCACGTTCTTTCCAAGGATCAATCTGAGCATATTTTTGTGAGACTAAGAAACGCTCATTTAACCTTTTACGATTATCTGCATCTTCAACCATCATTTCTTGGATATATGGCAAGCCGACTCTTTCTACCCATGGTGCTGTCCGTTCTAAATAATGGGCATCTTCACGATATAATTGAATAAAAGCTCCACAATATTCTAAAACTTCTTCCTGAGTGGTTACTTTACATAATAAATCAGTGACTCGAACTTTAATCCCACCATTGCCGCCAATATGTAGTTCCCAACCAGATTCTACCGCTATTACTCCAAAATCTTTAATAGTTGCTTCTGAACAATTGCGTGGACAACCAGATACAGCCAATTTAAATTTATGTGGGGTCCAAGAACCCCAGGCTAATTTTTCTAATTTAATTCCCATTTCGGTAGAATTTTGAGTACCAAACCGACACCATTCTGAACCAACACAAGTTTTTACTGTGCGTAAAGCTTTCCCATAAGCATGGCCAGAAACTAAACCAGCATCGCTTAAATCTTTCCAAACTGCTGGTAAATCATGCTTTTTAATTCCAAGTAAATCAAGTCGTTGACCACCAGTAAATTTAATAGTTGGTATAGCAAATTTTTCGGCAATACTAGCAATAGTATGCAATTCTTTAGGAGAAGTCACTCCGCCCCAAATTCTAGGCACAATTGAGTAGGTACCATCTTTTTGAATATTAGCATGAATTCGTTCATTAATAAAACGAGATTGTGGATCATCCTGAAATTCTTCTGGCCATTTACAGATTAAATAATAATTCAAGGCTGGCCGACAAACATGACAACCATCTGGCTTATTCCAGTTCATAAAGTGCATCACAGATTTAATACTAGTTAGATGCTGTTCTTTAATTACTCGTTGGACATCAGCATGAGTATATTCAGTACAACCACATAAGGGTTTTTTCTTTGGTGAATCGGAATAATCACTACCCAAAGTGAAAGCCAATAACTGCTCAACTAGTGCGGTACAAGAACCACAAGAACTAGATGCTTTAGTGTGGCTTCTAACTTCATCTAAAGTAAACAGATTTTCTTTAATGATTGCATTAACAATATCGCCTTTACAAACTCCATTGCAACCACAAATCTCTGTATCATCACTCATTAAAGTGACTCTTTGGGCTTCAGCATGACCACTATCACCTAAATGGGCTTGGCCAAATAAGAGCTTGTTACGTTGATTACTGATGTCAACTTCATCTCGCATTAACTGAAAATACCAAGCTCCATCTACCGTATCACCATATAAAACTGTACCTTTGATTCGGTTATCTTCAACCACTACTTTCTTGTAAATACCTTGGCTTGGGTCTTGAAAAATCAGCTCATCTGCGTCCTGACCACCATGAAAATCCCCAGCAGAAAACAAATCAATCCCAGTCACTTTTAACTTGGTAGAAGTAACTGAACCTTCATAACGAGCATAACCTAAATTAGCTAAATGATTTGCACAGACTTTAGCTTGTTCAAATAGTGGAGCGACTAAGCCGTATAATTTATTTCGGTGTTGAACACATTCACCAACTGCATAAATACGTGGATCATAAGTTTGTAATGTATCACTAACTACAATTCCTTTCTCGCAATATAAACCAGCTTCCTGAGCTAAATCAATATTTGGACGGATGCCTACTGCCATTACTACTAAATCAGCTGGAATTTCTGTGCCATCTTTAAAACTAACTCCAGTAACATGATCTTCGCCTAAAATTGAAGCTGTTTCTGCTTCCATCATAAATTTCAAACCGCGTTCTTCTAAAGATGTTTGCAATAAAACTGCTGCTACCTTATCTAATTGCTGCTCCATTAGAGTGTCTAATAGATGTACTACTGTAACTTGCATACCTTGTTGCATTAAACCATTAGCAGCTTCTAAACCTAATAGTCCTCCACCGATAACTACTGCATTTTTACCTTGATGGGATATATCCAACATGGTATGCACGTCTTGGATATTACGAAAACTGATTACTTCTGGTAAAGTGTGACCTGGTACTGGAATGATAAATGGATTGGAACCAGTCGCTAATAATAACCGATCATAGTTAACTGTAATTCCTTTATTAGTATGAATTTGGCGTTTGTACCTATCAATAGAAACGACGGTATGACCAGTATGCAGAGTGATATTGTTATCTTGATACCACTGTTTATCATTCAGAATGATGTCTTCAATAATTTTTTCACCAGATAAGACTGGCGACAAGAGAATACGGTTGTAGTTACCATATGATTCAGAACCAAATACAGTAATATCATAATATTCTGGATCTAATTTAAGAATCTCTTCAATGGTACGAATACCAGCCATACCATTACCAATACAAACTAGTTTTTCTTTCATATTTGTTACGTTTTTTGGAAGTGTTACGTAGGGAGGTTAAAATTGATATTATTATAACATGGAAAATAATTGGTTCCTATTTCAACCAAGCTGATAACAAGCTATAGCCATATTATCCAGAAGCGTTAATTTCCGAGGAACTCCCGATGTTTTAACTTAGCATAAAATTGATTGATATAAAAGCTTTTTCAAGTTAATGGCAACATATCGGTCTATTCCCACTTCACATTGGTAAATCAGATAACTTGAGTTCGTTCTTCTTTTGACCACAGTTTGAACAAGTTTTAGATGAAGGTAACTATAATATCTGCAATCAACAATTCCCTTTTGACTTGTAATCAAACTGCTATCACCTTTCCTGAAAAAACGCAAAGCTTCACACATTCGTATCCAACCAAGTTTAGGCAAACGAATTTCCATCAAATTTTATCTGATCATTACCAAAAACTATTGTGATGCCCCTCTTCTTAAATTGCGGATAACGAGAACTTCCTTGAAAAAAACGATTAAATATGGTTTCATGTTGGGACACACGGTATATTTGTCAATAAAATTGGGAGCTGTTTTCAACCCACGAAAGTGGATACCTGAAATCCGGTTTTTACTAAAATTTAATTTTTCTCAATATAATTCCGTACTGATTTTTCCAACTCATTTACCAAATCATTGTTATTAATCTTATGGTCTGGTTTACCACCTATATAGAGCAAATTTGGACTACCACCAGCCAAACCGATATGAGCTTCTTTAGCTTCACCAGGGCCATTCACCACACAACCCATCACTGCAATATCCAATGGCTGTAAAATATCATCCAATCTTTGCTCCAATTCATTAACAACCTTAATCACATCAAAATTTTGCCTAGAACAAGAAGGACAAGCAATTAAATTTATCCCTTTTTGTCGAATATGTAAACTATTTAAAATATCAAATCCAACCTTAATTTCCTCAATCGGATCAGCTGCTAATGAAACTCGAATCGTATCACCAATACCATCGTTCAACAACATTCCCAAACCAATAGCAGATTTAACAGTTCCAGATCGCAAACCACCTGCTTCAGTGATCCCCAAATGTAAAGGTTGCTCAATTTGGGTAGCAAGCAATCGGTATGCTTTAACAGTCATAAATATTTCTGAAGCTTTCAGACTAATTTTAAAATCTGAGAAATTTAATCTATCTAATATTTCAATATGGCGTAAAGCTGATTCAACCATAGCTTCAGCAGTCGGTTCTTTATATTTTTGTTGTAAATTCTTCTCTAAAGAACCCGCATTGACTCCTATCCGAATTGGAATATTTTTATCCTTAGCACAGTCTATAACTGCACGAATTCGATCTTCTTGCCCAATATTTCCTGGATTAATTCTTAAACAATCGGCTCCTAATTCAGCAACTCGTAAGGCTATTTTATAGTCAAAATGAATATCGGTAATTAATGGAATATTAACCGATCTTTTAATTTGTCCAAATGCATCCGCTGCTGCTAAAGTTGGAACTGAAACTCGAATAATATCAGCCCCAGCTCGTTGTAAAGATTGAATTTGTTTTACAGTACTTGCAACATCATTGGTATCAGTATTGGTCATGCTCTGTACTGAAATCGGAGCATCACCACCAACTGCTACATTACCGACTTTAATTTTTCGAGAGATACGTCGTTGAATCATTAACTTTCATCACCAACGATAAATAAATTTCTCTGGCCTTTACGTTTAGGATATTCTTTTATATCTTTTATTTCACCCTTATATTCAATGTTGATTCCATCAATATTGCCAACTTTCAAATAAAAAGGTGGAGTACCATCCCGAGATAATACTTTACCTTTATTACTAATGCCTTCATATAAACTGGCTTTAGTTTTATCGGTAATTCGCATCCAAGCTCTAGCTTTAAAATAAACTTTTATCGTTTTGTCATTTACTAGAGGAATGATTTCAGCAATTGGTTCAACATTATTTTCTTCTACTTCTTCGTTAACATTATTCTGACTATTATTAACAATCTCTTCTGGTTTAGGAACTGGAATTGTCAGATCAGGCTCAATAGGTTCAACTGGCTCAATAGGAATGCTTGGCCCAGTTTCTGGTAATATTGGAGGAGTTTCAGGGTATTGCCACATTGCTGCCAAAACCAATAAAATTATAATAACTACAACCGTACCTAAAACATGCAATGGATCATGTCGGCTAGCTTGTTCTTTGCGTTTCATTGGAGGACGCAATTTTGGTTGTTTACTATCTGGATCAAAGGCATCTAAGATAGATTCCGGTTTAACATCAAGCAATTTAGCGTAATTACGCATATAACCACGTATAAAAATAAGTGGTGGTAAATTTTCGTAATCATCAGCTTCAATTTTTTCTATAACTCTAATATCTAAGAATAATCGATCTGCCACATGTTTAATTGATACGTTGTTTTGTTCTCGTAATTGACGTAGACGTGATCCTGGTGATAAAATGTCTAATTTATCTATTTGAATATCGCTAGTCTGAACTTGTTGATTATCTTCTTGGCTAATATCTTCTTTATCAAGTTCTGAAGATTCTTTAATTTTATCAAGTTCAGAAGTAGTTTTAATTTCTTCGTCCTGAGACTTTAGCATGGTTTCATCACTTTTTTCGATAGTATTTGTCATGGTGTAACTCTAATGATAGTTTTTTTGATTTAGCATTTGAATTTCAGCTGAATCTGGGAAATTTTTACGCAATAATAATATATAACTTGCTTCTTTATCTCTGTTATTTAAAGCTTTTTCTATGCGAATTCCTAGCCATAAAGTCTGAGGTGTGTGTTTAGCTACTCTCAAATAGCGTAATAAGTAATCATTTGCCTGAGGATAATGATTTTGTTTGTATTTCAATACTGCCATTTGATATAAAGCTCTAGGAAATTTAACATTATTTTGTAAAGCTTTCCGTAAATATTGTTCAGCTTTATCAATTTCTTGATTATGCAATGCACATATTCCAGCATTGGTATATGGAACTTCTGGAAGATTATAAACTGGGTCACTAACCGCTTTAAGAAAATGTTTTTCCGCTTCTTTCCATTTATTCAATCGACATAAAAATTGACCATAATTACTATTAATGTCTGGATTTTCTGGTTCATATTTTAATGCTTGTTGATAGTGAAATTCAGCCTTTTTAGTTTCAGCAACTCTTTCATATAAAACGGCAATAGCGTTATGACCTTTAGCAAAAGATGGGCAGAAATTTAAAGATTTTTTTAAACGTTGTAGGGCAATATTATTTCTTCCACGTCGCATGTATTCAATGCCTAATTGCACATTTAATTCAGCATTTTTTTTATCTTTAGGAGAGCAATTACCTTCCGGATTAATCGATGTACAAGCATTAATCAATAAAGATAATATACATAATTTATATATTTGCTTCATAAATATTATTAAATAGTTTAAATATAAATCCAATTATCAAGCCATAACTTTATAAAGTTTAAGGTGGCTAACTGCCAAATTTTAAGGATTGAATAAATTTTAACCTTCAATTAAATATTAATCAACCTTAGCTCTCATATTTTGTACTTTACCAGCCAATTGCCCACAAGCAGCATTTATATCATCTCCTCTTATTTTGCGAGTTATAGTTACTAACCCGGCTTGAATAAGAATATTGCGAAAATTATCTATGGTCTCAGTCGTAGAACGTTGGTAGGCTGCATTTGGAAATGGATTAAATGGGATTAAATTTATCTTAGCTAAAATACCATGTAATAATTTTGCTAATTCTTTAGCATGAAAAGGGCTATCATTAATATCTTTTAGCATAACATATTCAAAAGTAACATGACGGTTACCCTGAGTATAATCCCGACAAGTTTTTATTAAATCAGCTAATGGGTATTTTTTATTAATTGGTATTAATTGATTACGCAAGTCATTATTTGGAGCATGTAAAGATATAGCAAGGCTAACTGGACATTGGTCTTTTAACTTGATTAAGGCAGGTATAATTCCAACTGTACTCAAAGTTATACGTCGGCGAGATAATCCATAGGCAAAATCATCCAACATAATTCGCATTGCTTTGACTACATTATCAAAGTTGGTTAATGGTTCACCCATACCCATTATCACTACATTACTAATAGCATGTTTGAAATTTTCTGTTACATAGCCATCAGCAATAATAATCTGTTCTGCTAACCATAATTGACCAATAATTTCTGAAGTAGTCAAATTACGATTAAAACCCTGTTTGCCGGTTGCACAAAAAGTACAATCCAAGGCACAACCTACTTGAGAGGATATACATAGAGTATTACGTCCTTCTTCAGGAATAAATACCATTTCAATACTATTTCCACTATCAAGCTGTACTAACCATTTACGAGTTCCATCTTGAGCAATTTGCATGGTTTGAATTTCAGGTAATTTAAGACAGGCAATAGTTTGTAAACGTTGTCGTAAGTCCTTGCTCAAATTGGTCATATCAGCAAATTCAAGAACGTTTTTCTGATATACCCATTTCATTATCTGAGTAGCACGAAATGATTTTTCGCCAAGTTCTGCAAAAAATGTGATTAATTCTTCTCGATCCAAATTGAGCAAGTTTATCATTATCTAGTACGTGGACAAAGTTCTGAATCAGTGAAGAAAAAAGCAATTTCTGTTGCGGCTGTTTCGGTAGCATCAGAACCATGAACTGCATTTTCCTCAACAGTTTCCGCAAAATCAGCTCGAATAGTACCGGGCTTTGCATCTTTTGGATTAGTTGCCCCCATAATACCACGGTGTACGGCAACAGCATTTTCTCGTTCCAACACTTGTACCATTACTGGACCAGATAACATAAAATCAATTAATTCTCCAAAAAAAGGACGTTCTTTATGGATAGCGTAAAAGCCTTCTGCTTGTTCACGAGTCAAATGTAACATTTTAGCCGCAATAATGCGTAAACCACCCTTTTCAAACCGAGAATAAATTTCACCAATTACATTTTTAGCAATAGCATCTGGTTTAATAATTGATAAAGTGCGTTCAACTGCCATTTGGTATATAACTCCATTAAATTAATGTTTAGTATTTTGATTGTAATCTATCTGCATATCGATTCAAATGCAATATGATAACATAATTCGTCCTACATTATGTGAGTTTTTTAATATAGAATTATCTAAGTTAACCTATATGCTAACTGCTTTAATATATTTATTGCTTCTGATATGATAAAATTTTCTTTTGATAAGTTCTTGAGGATATAATGTGGAATATTTAGGCGATTTTATACACCTACTCAATGGTATAGTATGGGGACCAGGTATGCTAACCTTAATTTTAGGAACTGGCATTTACTTAATGCTAGGCTTAAAATTAGTACCATTTAGGAAACTAATTTATGGAATTAGAATGCTTTGGCGGGGACGTAAAAGTACTGATGAAGGAGATATTACCCCTTTCAGTGCTTTAATGACATCTTTATCCGCAACCATTGGAACTGGTAATATTGCAGGAGTGGCAACAGCAATAGTCCTTGGTGGCCCGGGAGCATTATTCTGGATGTGGTGTACTGCTTTAGTCGGGATGGCAACTAAATATGCTGAAGCTGTATGTGCTGTTCATTATCGTGAAACTGATGAAGCTGGTAATCATGTTGGTGGGCCCATGTATTACATTAAAAATGGTTTACAAAAACGTTGGGCATGGTTAGGAATGACGTTTGCTATATTTGGGGCTATCGCTGGTTTTGGTATTGGTAATACAGTACAAGCTAATTCAGTTGCTGATGTATTAAACTCTAATTTTGGAATCCCAACCGGAGTCACTGGAATAGTGTTAGCTATATTAGTAGGGCTGGTATTAATTGGTGGTATTCAACGGATTGGTAAAATTGCTAGTATTTTAGTACCGTTTATGGGAATTGCGTATGTTGCTGGTGGAATTATGATTTTATTTTTACATGCTGACAAAATTCCGCAAGCTTTTAATCTAATTTTTACCCATGCTTTTACTCCAGTATCTGCATTCGGTGGTGTGGCTGGAGCAAGTGTATGGATGGCAATCCGTTATGGTGTGGCTCGTGGAATCTTTTCTAATGAAGCTGGATTAGGTAGTGCTCCAATAGCTCAGGCTGCTGCTAAAACTAATAGTCCGGTGCAACAAGGTGTGATCGCAATGTTGGAGACATTTATTGACACGATTATCATTTGTACTATTACTGGTTTGGTAATTATTATTTCTGGAGCTTGGACTGGTGGAATAACCGGAGCATCTTTATCAGCAGCCGCTTTTGAACAAGCTTTACCAAGTTTTGGTGGGTATCTGGTAGCTTTTGGTTCAGCAATTTTTGCTTTTACAACTTTATTAGGTTGGAGTTTTTATGGTGAAAAATGTGTACAATATATCTTTGGTTT
>DRQV01000097.1 GCA_011371325.1 Thioploca sp. | reverse complement strand
TTATCCAATTTAACCGTACAGCCATTAGCCGACCGTTCTGCCGAAGCGTCAGCAAATTCAAACGCTTGTTCAACTTTTAACTTTGGTAAACCTTCAATTTCTAAAATTTTACCTGAGAAAATATTTTTTTTACCAGTCTTAGCAACAGTCAATAAACCTTGTTGAATTGCTACATAAGGAATTGCGTTAACCAAATCACGTAAGGTAATTCCAGGCTGTATTTTTCCTTTAAACCGTACTAATACTGATTCTGGCATATCTAATGGCATAATTCCTAATGCTGAAGAAAATGCAACTAAACCAGAACCAGCTGGGAAACTAATACCAAGCGGAAATCTAGTATGGGAATCTCCTCCAGTACCAACGGTATCTGGTAAAATCATCCGGTTTAACCATGAGTGAATAATTCCATCACCTGGCCGCAGTGAAACTCCACCACGTTGTCCCATAAAAGCTGGCAATTTATGTTGAAGCTGAATATCAATTGGTTTTGGATAAGCTGCGGTATGACAAAAACTTTGCATGACTAAATCGGCGGAAAAATGTAAACAAGCCAACTCTTTTAATTCATCACGAGTCATAGCTCCAGTGGTATCTTGCGAACCTACCGTAGTAATTTTTGGTTCACAATAAGTACCTGGCCGAATTCCTTTTGCATCACAGGCTTTGCCAACCATTTTTTGAGCTAAAGTAAAACCAGTGGTATAAGTTTTAGCTGGCTTGGGACGAATAAATATAGTAGTTGGTTCTAAGCCTAAAGTTTTACGAGCTTTATTAGTAAGAGTTCGACCAATTATCAGTGGGATTCTCCCACCAGCTTGAATTTCATCTGCCAAAGTGGTTGGATAAAGTTTAAAAGTACTAACTTCTTTACCTGTCTGATTTACAATACGACCTTGATATGGATAAATGGTAATTATATCGCCATGATTTATTTTGCTGACATCACATTCTATCGGCAAACTACCAGAATCTTCAGCCGTATTAAAAAAGATTGGTGCTATTTTACCGCCTAATATAACTCCACCTTGACGTTTATTAGGAATAAAAGGAATATCGTTACCAATATGCCAAATCAAGGAATTAATTGCCGATTTACGAGAAGAACCAGTACCAACTATATCCCCACAATAAGCAACTGGCTTGGGCAAATTGGTTAAAATTTCCAGAGCATTTGGCATTTTATTGATAAGCATAGCTTTAGCATGTAATGGAATATCTGGTCGACTCCATGCTTCTGAAGCTGGGGATAAATCGTCAGTATTGGTTTCTCCTTCTACTTTAAATACCGTAATAGTGATAGATTTTGGTAATTTAGGTTTGGTTGTAAACCATTCTGCTTCAGCCCAAGAATTTAAGATTTGAGCAGACCATTTGTCATTTCTAGCAACTATTTTATCAAAGGCTTCAAAAATCAATAAAGTATGGGATAATGCTTTGGCAGCAATTGGAGCTAAATCTTCATTATCTAGTAAATCCACTAAGGGTTGCAGGTTATATCCACCTCGCATCGTACCTAATAATTCAGTTGCATAATCTGGAGTTATTAAAGTACATTGCTTATTACCAGTTGCTAATTTAGCTAGAAAATTGGCTTTTACTTGGGCAGCTTCATCGACTCCAGGTGGAACTCGATTTACTAATAAAGCTAATAAATTTTGGTCAGTTGAATTTTCTATTAAATTTATTAAATCAGTTACTTGTTGGGAGTTTAATGGTAAAGGTGGTAAACCTTGCTCTGCACGTTTTATACAATGTTGTGTGTAATCATTTAGCATTTTAATACCTGTTTCGTTACTCCATAAATGTTTTATTTAATCGGGACTAATCTATCTCCAAATGGAGTTCGTACTACCCTCATACCAGGCGGAACATCTTCATCTTTAATAACTTTTCTCTTAAAATTCTTATAAATTTCTTTACGTTTTTCTAAGTTTTTATTACGTTTTTTATTAATATTAGGTATTGCCGCTGGAGTTCTCTTAGGCCTGAGTGCCTTGCGTTCCTTTAAACTTAATGCTGCGATTGTTATCCCATCACTTTTTTTGATACATTTAACTCCATCTTTATCTTTATCTTTTCTACAAGGAGCATTTATCGGATATTCTATTTGTACTTCACGAGCTGCTACATTTAATAAATAATAACTTTGATATTTTTCTGATTTTATATATTTAGAATCTATTTTTGTACGTTTATTAGACTTAAGATACTGAATAAACTCTTTTTTATTAGGAGCTATTAGAATAGCAGCTCGTTTATTTCCAATTATGCTAGTCCCTTTTAACGCAAAATCTTTTTGGGGCAATAGATTTTTAGGTCTTTTATTAATAGTTGGTTTAATAGAAGCTTTAGCTTTAAATGGGATCGGAAGTTTATTAGAAGAACCCGTATTTGTTCTATCTGATGATTTTATGGGTTTAGGAGCTGGCTTGCCACGATCTGGATTAAACAAATCAAAAGCTTGTACATTAATAATAAATAACATAGCAATAGTAGTAATTATAATATTTTGCATATTTTTATCTCCAAACAAAAACGGCACACCATACATGATGTGCCGATTTAACATAGGAATTCAAGATTTATCTTGAAATATCGAAAGTCTAAATTCCTAATTATTTAAGGGTTAAGATCAAGAGTAATTGGTACAGCACCAAATTTAACCGCACCATCACTTAAACGATAGCCCAAATATACTTTAATTGTACCAGGAACAACATCATCAGCAGTAAATGGACCGTTATACAATGGCATAGTTACTGTAAGAGCATCAGCTTTAATTTCAACGGGCTCGCCATAAGCACTCAAACTAGCAGGAGAACCATCCCAAATATCAAGTTTATTAGGACCAGTTAAATCATAATATAAACTACCACTTAATGGGAATGCTAAGTTATAAATCACTGCTGATACTAAATCAACTGTTTTACCAATATCATCTTCATCAAAAGTAACGCTACCAGCAAATATTACGTTAACTGGTAAATCACCCACTATAGATATAACATCAGATTGATTTATACCAACAGCACCAACTTGCACACCACCCTTGAATGAGGCATTAGTTGTTATAGGGTTACCAGATGCGTCTACTCCAGTTGCAGTATTAGATTTTGGTAAAACAGTACATTTTTCTGAATCTGCACTCCAAAGATCACCATTTGTATTACATGTTGGTTCATCAGTAGTATCAATCAATTTTTTACTAACAGTAAATACTCTAGTTTCTTTTTCGCCTTCAGGATCGCCACTGTTATAGAATGTTAGGCTAAATTGGCCTTCAGTTGCACCAGCATTAATAGCAAATACTTTGCTACTTGGAGGAGTAACACGAGCTTTGCTTCTTTCAACAGGGTCAACTGGAGTGAAGTTAAGATTGGTATTATTAGTTACTCCAACTTCTCTAACTTCCTTACAAGTACCAATGAACAGACTACCATTTGTTTTGGCAGTACTATCATCAAAAATACCACCAGCTTCTTTACATTTTATTTCTGGACGATCTTGTACATCTTCCCAGTAAATTTCTGATACTTGAGGCGTAACTATTGTTGCACCTTCAGTAAATCCGCTAGTATCGGAATTGATTTCAAATGTAACAAATGCTTCTGTAGCTCCAGAGAATGGGCTACCAGTTTCATCTGTTAATTCTACAGTCATAGCTACAACACTATTTACAGGAAGTGTATTATTTTCAATATAAGACTTAATAGTAGCTTGAGTATGTGGTTTTGGTACAGTAGTCTTCACTGCCAAACCATCTACTCCTAAACCAGGTTTAGTAAAGGTAACTTGAATGGTATCTTCACCAGCAAAAGCTCCTTCACCATCAGTATCATAAATAACTTTAGCTACTTCACCTTGGCCAGTTGCTTCAACTCTACCAGGAATACCATAACCTCTAGTTGGATGAATTACTTGAGCAGCATTGGCAGATGAAATTCTGAAAGTACCAGTATCATCTTCTTCAAGCGGTTGTACACCTGTCACACTGTTACCATATTCATCAAACATTTTGAAAGAAGCTTCATATAAACTAGTTTCAAATTTTTCTTCGTTGGAAATTGGACCAGGATTTACTGTATCACGTTTAGTGCCATGAGCATTTTGCAATTCAACTACAGTAGCAGCAGCAGGCAAGATACCAGCTTCAGTTATTCCTCTTGCAGTTCTAATTGGGTCAGTTTCTGCAACATTTACAATTATTTGACCAAAGTTTCCTAATGCGTCCCCAAGTAAGTAAGTACCTTTATCAGTAGCTGTTTTGAATAGAGCTTGAACATGATATGGGCTTTCATTCTTACGATTAACAGTTAACTTTTCTCCAGCACTAGTAGTAATTGTAACAGCACCTGGATCAGCAGGTTTACCAGTAACAGAATCAACTCTTACATTACCTTTGCCATCAGTAATATAAACTGTAAAAGCGTCAAATTCAGTACCAGCTAATTGAGAAGTATTGAACTCTTTAATTCCAAGAGCAGTATCTTGTGCAACAGCAGTAACTTGTAATGAATCAGCAACTACTTTAAGTTCTAATGGGGCAGAAGGATCAATTCCAGTTAATGCTGTACCAGCACTATCAACTGCGGTTGCTGTTAAGGAAGTTGTTCCTATCATAGCAATTTCATTAGCAGCATTACCAACTATTGAATCAGTACCAGGGCCAGATTCATCAGTAGCAACTGTTTCAGTAGCACCATCAGGAATAGTTAGATTAAGAGCAGTGTTACTGAATATACCATTAGCATCTTGAACATTAACTCTTATATCAGCACCACTGTTATTGCTAGTTATATTGCCATATTCATCAACAACAACTGCTCTAATTTTAGTTCCTTGAGAAACTTGACCAGTTGGAAATACACCATTAGTATCAGCTTCTGCTTTAGCTACAACAGTTTTATCAGCACACAAAGCTAAACCGCTAGGAATACCAGTTCCTTCTACCATAACAGTATCAGAATAGAATAAATCCACACTGTTACCATCAAAAGGTTGTTGTCCTTCTAAATCGGTAAATTTTGCTTCAATATAGTACCAACCAGCTTTTATTACCTTACTATCTATGGTAACAATAGCCAAACCTTTTTGCATTCTAGCTGTGTATGAAATTGGTTCAGCATCCCCTTGCTGTGGACATTGGTTCGTCATTCCTTCTTTTTTACGCAAGGTAACTGTAACATCGCCAACAGCAATAGGATTGATAGCTTCTACAAAAATTCTAGCACCTTCTTTACCAGCAGTCATCGCACCTGTGATGCCATCATTGGGTTTCATCATTGAAATGATATTACCATCATCATCTCTTTCGGCACAAGATTCATTGACACCACCATAACCGATACAATCAGTCTTACCTCTGGTATCAGAAGCAGATGGGATAAAAGCAGTAATATCTAAACCTAAAGGGTTACTTGATGAAGCTTGAATAACATTAACTGTCTTAGTAGTTCTATCTATTTCTATAAAGTTAACACCACCAGAAGGGTTAGCTACCCTTTCTTGTAATATTACTTCAATTGAATCGGTACCTTCAGTTTCAGCTTCATATTGTATATGAACTCTACCAGTACCTTGAGTTAGTTTTACATATTTAACATCAGCAGCAAAGTTACCACCGGAAACTTCTTCACTAGCTTGTTCACCAGGATTTGTATCACCACCAATAATCGTACCTATTTCACTACGGACAGTCGCTATAATAACAGCACCTTTTTGTTCACCAAAAAGATCAACTTCTCCAGCACTATTTAGGCCTAACAAGGATAAATTAATAATATCCCCGCCTCTAACCGTAGTTTTATCAAGGATAAATGCTCCTTCAACGGTGGTGGTTTCGGCCAAAATGCTTCCACCAGCTAAAGCTAGTGCTATAGCTGAGGCTAATGCCGTTTTCTTAAAGTTCATTATAATAAATCTCCAATATAAAGTTTAAACTTCGGTAATCTATAAATTCTACTGTGGCTAAAAAGATACACTATAAAGTACATCTGTGTCAATACTACAACATATACCAAGGTTAAATTACAATGATTGATTACCAAATACTATTACTATTAAATATTGCACATTGCTATTTCATCGTCAAGTATTAAAATGACTTTTTTATTTTTTTACCACATAAAAAAGTTCAATTTTACAAGTTTTGTATACATAATTTAAGCAAAAATACTATTTATTAAATAATTGCAAGGGGAATAGAAAAAATTTTTCATAGCTAGACCTAATCTAATTTTCCTGCTCTATCCAAATTATTTTTCGAGTATGTAATGACGAGTCATCAGTAAAAACTAATAAGGCTGATAGCTCATAAAAACCTTCAGTCATATGACTAGATATAATGCCATCCCCTAATAAAGCTATTGAAGAACCATATAAAGGTAAAACTAAATTATTAGTTAATTGATACGGTTCTGTTAAAAGGCTATTATAGGCTATTTTTTCTACGCTGTCATCACTATTCCAAACTTTAAATAAATTTAATCGTTTATCAATGATTGGCAAGCTAACTTGTAAATATAAATTAACGTTTTTATTGATTAAATTTTGTAATGATAAATCTAACTTTA
>DRQV01000096.1 GCA_011371325.1 Thioploca sp. | reverse complement strand
TCTTTCTTCAAATCTTATTGGTTTTTTATCATGGATAATTTGTTGTAATAATTTTTTTCTCTTTGGAACTATTTGTGGAATCACTAAATCACATAGTGGCTTATCGATAATTTCATCAACTTGTAAACCCAATCTTATTGCTCCAGCAGGATTTACAATCACACAAGTTGTATCCAACTCCATCATTATTATGGAATCAGTGGCAGCATTTAAAATAGCACTTAAAGTTTGAGTATTTTCTTGGAGATTTTTTTCTGCTATTTTACGCTCGGTAATATCTTGAGTGGTACTGAGAAAACGCATTGGTTTGCCAGCATTGGTACGAAATAGTTTAGATATGACGTGCAAATAACGAATTGTATTATCTGGTCGAATGATTCGAAATTCAATATCATAAATTTCATTAAAATTAATAGCTTGCGAGACAGCTTTTCTTAATATATGTCGGTCATCAGGATGAATTGCACTTATAAATTTATCATTATCAACTATATTTTTATCCAATGGCCAACCAAGAATTTTTAAAGTCTCTTCTGATAAATAACGGGTATTTTTATCTATATCCCAATCACATTGACCCAACTTAGCAATTTTTTGAGTTTCTTTAAGACGAGCTTCACTATCTCGTAAAGCTTGATTCATTTGTTCGTGTTGAATTGCAGCTCCTAAGATATTAGCAGCAGTTTTAAATGCTTCAATAATTATTGGTAGCCATTCTTGTTCTTTTACACAATCATCGTAACCCATGAATCCCCACCATTTTTTTCCAACAAATAATGGCACAATTGCAATCGAACGAATATCTTTTACGGTAAATAATTCGGCTATTTTACTTGGAAAATTTTGAATTGAGCCGTGAAATACATGGCCTTGAGATAAAATATTAGTTAAAAATCCAAATTGTGGTTGATAAAGAGATTGTTGGGAATTATCTATTTGTGGTTTAATGTCTTTTGCTACCCACTCATAGCGACAACTATTTAATAATTTACCTTGTTTATCGTGATGATTTTCAGATATATAAACTCGACTTATCGACATAGTACGACCTAATCGAGCCAAAACTTCTGTAATCGGTTGAGTCCATTGAGTGCAAGTTAGGAATTTTTCGGCGGCAAAACTAACTGTTTCTAAAATATTATCCCGATAACGAGAAGCTTTTTCTGCTTGATGTTTGGCTATTATTAATTGTTGTTTTTCTATTTCAGATTCAATTATAGTGGGTAATAGATCGATAAAATTATGATTTATATCTTTAATCAGGTAATCACCAGCTCCAAGCTTCATGGCTTTAACAGCAATTTGTTCGTCACCAGCTCCAGTTATCATAATAGTTGATATTCTAAAATTATTTGCTAAACTTTCTAATATTTGCAAACCACTCATATCTGGCAAATGATAATCAACAGCAACTATATCATAAGTTCCGTTTCCAATTTTATTTAATCCATCTTCACCATCAGTCGCTACATCAACAACATAACCATATTGTTCAAGTTGAGTTTGAACATAAGCGGCTGTTACTATATCATCTTCTATATATAGGATTTTGCCTGACATTGTTTTTTCAAATAGTTATTAAATTTTATTGTATAATCATACAACTTGTATAAGATATTTCGGGTACCTTTCTTAATTATTTAGCATATTTATGTAGTAATGGGTATTTCAATTATGAAAAAGGTGTGCAACAGAGGTTAAACAAGTGGATGAGAATATTTGGAAATTCAAAACTACACAAGAAAATATTTCTGTTGTTATATGAACTGTTATTAATTATACTAGTATTAAACATGATAATCAAGTTTTAAATATGTTAAATATGTAATTAATTACATTTAACCTAGCTACATTCTATCATTTCGTAAAAGTCACTCCCCATTTTAGCATATCTTCGTATTCTAATAACGGTGTGTATAAACTACCTTGAACAAAATCACAGCCTTGGTCTAGCAAAAAATCACGTTGTTCTTCGGTGGATACTCCATTAGCAACTACAGTCAAACCTAACGCATGTGCCATTTCAATGGTTGCCACGGTTATGGCAGTATCTTCTGGTGATGAAATTATTCCTTTAACAAAAGAACTGTCTATTTTTATTTGATCAATTGGAAAACGTTTTAGATATGTCAAAGGAGAATAGCCAGTTCCAAAATTATCAATAGTAATTCTAATCCCAATTTTTTTGAATAGTTTCAAAGTTCTAATTGCAGAGTTAATATCTTCTAGCAAGATACTCTCGGTTAGTTCTAATTCCAAATGTTCCGGATTTAATTTAGATTTTTCAATAGCTTCTATTATAGTTTCTAATAATTGTTTATTACAAAATTGATGTACTGATAAATTAATAGCGATATGATCTATTATTAGGCCAGCATTTAGATAATTCTTTAATTGCTCACAAGCTGTTTCTAAACCCCATTCTCCAATAGGAACGATAAGCCCAGTTTCTTCTAACAAAGGAGTGAAGTTAATTGAAGAAATCAGGCCATTACTGGGATGACGAAAATGAATTAAAGATTCTATACCAACCATCTCATTAGTTGCT
>DRQV01000095.1 GCA_011371325.1 Thioploca sp. | reverse complement strand
CTTGGGGGCATGATTTTCCAGAGCCAGTTTTTGATGGACGGTTTGATTTAATTGATCATAAATTATTAAAAAAACGTCATCTAAAAATGCAGGTACGCCCAATTGATGGTGGCACAACACTTGATGCAATTGCTTTTAATACTAGCGATCAAAAACTTAATACTGATCAGGTTCAACTTGCTTATAGATTAAATATAAATATTTTTCGGGGAATGCGAAACGTGCAACTTATGGTAGAACATATTGATACATGAGCTTTTCAAAATATTTATTATAGCGAAATAATTTTGTAGAAAAATTAGTAAATTAAAAAGAGTTTGAAGCAATTATAAAAATATGTAAAGAAATAATTCCGTATCGAACTTTCATTACCACCATTTACTCAGTTTTCACTAATGGAATCACTGGATAAGGCCATTTCCAAGTTGTAGTGGTCTGCGGTACTATCATCATAGTAATACAATCAACCGGACAAGGTGCGACACACAATTCACAACCAGTACATTCTTGATCAATTACCGTGTGCATATGTTTAGCGGAGCCTAAAATAGCATCAACTGGACAAGCCTTTATACATAAGGTACAACCAATACAAGCAGATTCATCTATTACTGCTAATTGTAATGGCGGCTCTTGATATTCACCTTCCAACGGTCTAGGTTCACGATCCAACAAGTTAGCAATCGCTAACATAGCTGTTTCTCCACCAGGAGGACAACGATTAATCTCTTCATTTTTAACTACAACTGCTTCTGCATAAGGCTTACAACCAGGATAACCACATTTGCCACATTGTTGTTGAGGTAAAATTGCATCAACCTTATCAACTACCGGATCACCTTCAATTTTAAATTTTATCGCTGCATAACCCAATAGTAAACCAAATAAACCAGCCAGTATTCCAAGCGTAATAATAGTGGTTATCATAATTTTACTAATCCTACAAATCCCATAAATGCTATCGACATAATTCCAGCGGTAATCAAAGCTATTGGAGCTCCTTTAAACGGTAAGGGAACATCAGCTTGGTTAATACGTTCTCGCATAGCAGCAAACAATACCATCACTAATGAAAAACCGACTGCTGCTCCAAAACCATAAGTAGCTGACTCGATAAATCCATGTTTTTCCTGCACATTTAATAAAGCAACGCCTAATACGGCACAATTGGTAGTAATCAATGGTAAAAATATACCTAAAATTTGATATAATAATGGACTAGTTTTATGTATTACCATCTCGGTAAACTGAACAACAACTGCAATTACTAAGATAAATGCAATGGTACGCAAAAATTCTAATTCTAAAGGTATTAACAGATATTCATTGACTAAATAACTAGTTACAGATGATAAAGTTAATACAAATGTGGTGGCTAACCCCATTCCGATAGCGGTTTCTAATTTAGAAGACACGCTCATAAAAGGACATAATCCTAGAAATTTAACTAAGACAAAGTTATTAACTAAGACAGTGCTGATAAATATTAGTAGATATTCGGTCATATTTTATTAATTTTCAATGAATTGTGATAGTATTTAATAGTATTTAACAAGCTTTTAAGCTAATAATATTTAGAATAACGCCGACTTCCGATTTTATCAACTTATTATATTAAGAATCTTCTAACAGAAATTAGTAAATAATTTTAATTTTATCATCCCCAACTAACTCTTGTAATTGCTCCAATAACTCAGCGTTAATTTTTACTCGCCAATCATTTCCCAAAACTAATTCAATTTTAGTTTTTCCATAATAATAATTAATTGATACTAAACAACGACCTTTACGATGAACATTTAAAATAGCCACTAATTTAGGAGCAAATTCCTTATTTGCTGTCTGCTTAGAAATAATATTAATTTCCAATCGATTGGCAAGATTTTCCCGAGCTGTTGCAAACGTAATAATATTACGAGCAATCATTGCATAACCACCATTGTAATCATTTACTCGCACTTCACCATCCACTATTAACAAAGCATCTTTAACTAAAATGTTCTGTACTATTCCATATAATTCAGAATAAATCTTAATATCAATTCGAGCTGTGCTATCATCTAAAGTCACAAAAGCTATCTTAGTGCCTCGCTTATTAAAAGTGGTTCGTAAATCTGTTACTATGCCGGCAATTCGTATAGTTTGCTTATTTGTTGGCTTTATATTTACCAGTCTATTACGAGTTAACTGAGATAATTCAAATAAATATGGCTCAATAGGATGACCGCTTAAATAAAAACCTAAACTTTCTTTTTCTGCATTTAAATATTTGATTTGCTTCCATTCTTTAACATTTTTGACAAAAGGTGATTCTTTTTTAACATGTGAAGGTGATGCAAATATATCATTCTGACCAGCTGCACTATCATTAGAATATTTTTCCGCAGATTTTATCGCAATTTCCAACGATGCCATTAAAGTAGCTCGATTAGGCCCTAAATTATCCAAAGCTCCGCATTTAATTAACG